>DATGYF010000029.1:0-3956 GCA_035298145.1 Terriglobales bacterium
TCGGCGTAGATCACGCTGGGATCGGCCTGCAGCGCAATTTTGCGCGCCAGCCGGTTGTAGTAAACGCTGGCCACAACGGCGCGCTCCTCGGGGACGGCAGTTTCTTTTTCGATAATGGATGCCATGGTCACCGTCTTCTGCACATCCATCCCCTGGCCGCTTGGGGTGGGACCGTTGGGGATCAGGCCGATCGTGGTCAGACTGTTCGGGGTCGCGCCGGTAGGCGTTAGTCCAATCTGGGCGGCCACCTGACGAAACTGCCTGACCATTACAGCCGCAATGTCTCTCATACTCTGAGTGCGGGTGAACTCGTAGGTATTGGGGAAGAGGTAACCTTCCAGGCTCCTGGCGTCGGGGGCCAGGTCGGAAATCAGTTCGCGGTCGGATTGCGCCACGGCAAGAAAATCCTGGCTTGATCCCAGGCCGGCATCCTGAATGGCCTGCGCGATGTCGAACATGGTGAAGCCTTCGGGGATCACGACCGTGTGCACATAGATGTCGCCCCGGACCAGGCGGTCGTTGACCTCCGACATTCTCGCCGTCTTGTCGAACAGGTATTCGCCGGCTTTCAGCGACTGCCGGCGGTGGAAGCGATGCCAGAGGATAAAGGCAAAGCGGCTCTTAATCACTCCTGCAGCCTGGAGTTCGACCGCTATCCTTCGGGTGGAATAGCCCGGCCGCAACATCACGAACTTCTGCCCCGCCGGCGTAACGGGCAACCACAGCGCCCACGCCAGCCAGCCGCCGACTCCGAAGACGGCAAGCAGCAGAATGGCCAGAAACTTTCGCAAGTTAGTAATAGTTTAGATGAAGATGGGACGCCGGTCGTTGGCCTTTGGTCGTTGGCCTTTGGTCGTTGGCCGTTGGCAAAACCGGCCACGGATTTGCACGGATTTACACGGACAAGGCAAGAAAGTAGAGATAAACCAAAGAAGGACTGAATTGAGATTCTATATCCGTGAAAATCCGCGGAAATCCGTGGCTAATGCTTTTGCCAACGACCAACGCCCAAGACTAGCCTCCCGCCCTGGCGTCCATCCAGCTCTGCAGAATCAGGACTGCCGCCATCTGGTCCACCACCTGGCCGCGGCGCTTGATCGACATATCGGTTTCGCGCAGTAGGCGGTTGGCTTGGACCGAGGTGAGGCGCTCGTCCCAGAGGTGGACGGGCAGGTGAAAGCGGCGGCGGATTTCTTCAGCGAAGGCTTGCATCTTCTCAGCCTGGGTCCCCTCGGCGCCGGTCATGCGCAGGGGCAGGCCGACCACGATCTCCGCCACCCCATACTCGCGAACGACCTGCTCCAAGTGGGTGAAATCCAATCGTTTGTTTTGCCGCTGGAGGGTTTCCAGTCCCTGCGCCGTGATGCCCAGCGGGTCGGAAATGGCGAGCCCGATCCGCCTCGAGCCTACATCCAGGCCCAGGACTCGCGGGCGACGCGGGGTGGAAGCATCGGTTTGGTGGGAAGGCACCTGCCGATTATATGTCGCATACACTTTTTTGCTGTTAGGCTACGATACCCGTATGGCCATTGACGAGGCCGAAATCGACCGGCCTGAAGCGCCCATCCTTCCCGCGCCAGTCGTTTCTGCGCCGGCGCCACCACCCAGGCCGCAGAAGCCGCACTGGGCGTTTCAGGCCATTGGAATCGCCACCATTCTGGGCCTTTGTTATTGGGGCGAACTGGTGCTGGCGGTAATGCTGGTGTCGGTTTTGCTGGCCTTCATTCTGGCCCCGGTGATGGACTTTTTCATTTTGCTTCACCTGCCCCGCGGCCTGGCCGCGGCGGTGGCCGTGATCTTGCTCTTCACACTGTTAACCGGTCTGGTGTACTACTCCTCGAACCAGGCCATAATTTTTGTTCAGGATTTGTCCCACTACACGGAAACCATCCGCCAGGAAATTACCCAGGTCCGGCTACGGGCGGAATCGCTGGGCTCCACGGAACCGGCGGGGCAGATCAAGGCAGAGCCCCGTTCCAGCACCAATTGGGAGGAAATCCTGACCCGGGGCTTCGGTTCGGTTTCGCAGGCCCTGCTGGCTGCGTCGTTCGTGCCATTTCTGGTGTACTTCATGCTGAGCTGGCAGCATCACGTCCGCTCCGCGACGGTAATGCTTTTCTCCCTGGAGAACCGCAACACGGCGTACATCACGCTGGGCCTGATTTCCGCAATGATTCGCAGCTTCATGGTGGGAAATCTCCTGATCGGCCTCTTTCTCGGGACGGTGAGCAGCATCGCGTTTGCGATTCTGCATGTGCCGTTTTTTTATTTCGTTGGTTTCATCAGCGGATTCCTGAGCCTGGTTCCCTACCTCGGAGTTGTGCTGGCCATGGGCCCGCCGATCTTCGTCAGCCTGGGACACATGAGTTCCGGAGATGCGGTCGTCATCATGATGACCGTGCTGGGCCTGCACCTGGTCGCGCTCAACGTGCTCTATCCCAAGTTCCTGGGCAACCGGCTGCAATTGAACCCGCTGGCGGTAACCATGGCGCTGCTGGTCTGGGGGTGGATATGGGGCGCGATGGGCCTGGTCCTGGCGGTCCCCATCACCGCCGCCATGAAAATCGTATTCGACCACGTTGAGTCGCTGAAGCCGTACGGCGCCTGGATGGGGGAATAGCAGTCGTCGGTCTTCAGTCGTCAGTCTTCAGCGAATCAAAACCTCACCCAGCAAGCTTTCCCAACCATTCCGTTTGTTCATCGGTCACAGACATAGCCACACCCAACCTGCTACAAGCGTACGGCGGGGAGGGGACTGAAATGAGCGGCTCCTATCGCGAGATCAAGGTTTGGCAAAAAGCTATCGAACTGGTGGTGGACATCTATTCCTGTACTCGCAGCTTCCCCAGAGAGGAGTTGTACGGCTTGGCTGGTCAGCTGAGGCGCGCTGCGGTGTCGATTGCGAGCAATATCGCCGAAGGCAAAGGCCGTCGTACTGACAGGGAGTTCTTGCAATTTCTGCACCACGCTCGCGGATCTGTTTTTGAGGTCGAGACCCAGCTCACCATCGCCAGCCGGCTTGGTTACATGCCAGAAGCTGAAGTGCTCCGCCTGGGGCATTCCGCGAGTGAAATCGCCCGGATGCTTAACGGTCTGATCAAGGCGATAACCTCGATCACAGATAAACAAGTTGCGTAGGGTTCTGGATTTGGCTTGTCCTGACGACTGAAGACTGACGACCGACGACTGGCCTAGGCCACAAAATCCGAGGCTTCCGGAAAGCGCAGCTTGCTCTTGGAAAGGGCTTTGGAGAGCATCTCTTCGATGAGGACTTCTTCGCAGTTTTTGGCCATGGCCAGTTCGCTGACCAGTAGGTAGCGGGCGCGTTCCAGCATCTTCTTTTCGCGGAAGGACAGCGGCTTTGACTGGTTCAGCAGGAGCAGGCCCTTCAGGACCGCGGACACTTCCAGCAGCGAGCCGGTACGCATCCGTTCCGAGTTTTCCTTGAAGCGGTATTTCCAGTCAGCGTTGTTGTCACACTCGCCGTCTGTAAGAAAATCGACGATTTTTTGGATTTCGCCGTTTTTAACCACCCGCCGCAGGCCGACGGTGTTTACGTTATGAAACGGCACCATCACTTTCAGGCTGCTGGCTTTGATCTTCAGGAGGTAGAACTTTTCCACAGTTTCGCCAATAGTCCGGCTGCTGATTTGTTCGATAACTCCAACCCCATGATTGGGATAGACGACCTTATCGCCTATGTGGAAATTACCATCGGCGCTGATCATGAGGGAACACCCACGAGGACAGGCCACCTGAGGAACTGCACCTGTTCAGTCTATCGCAGGCAGGGCCGAAAGGCAATCCAGAAGCGGACGTCAGACCTCGGACCTCGGACGTCAGACTTCGGACCTCGGCCATCAGGCCAGCTGGAAGCCTGAGGTCTGGGGGCCGAAGTCCGACGTCCGAGGTCCGAAGTCCGGGTTTATAATCCTCAAGCGCATGACTGAACAGAT
>DATGYF010000030.1:0-7563 GCA_035298145.1 Terriglobales bacterium
GCGGTTGATCTCGTCGGCGAGCAGGACGTTGGTGAAAACCGGTCCCCGCTTGAACTCAAACTGCTGCTCGATGGCAGAGTAGATCGAGATGCCCAGGACGTCGGACGGAAGCATGTCGCTGGTGAACTGCACCCGCTGAAACGTACAGTCGATGGCCCGCGCCAGGGCCTGGCCGAGAGTCGTCTTGCCCACTCCGGGGACGCCTTCGATCAGCAAGTGTCCACGAGCCAGCACCGAAACCAGGGCGAGGCGGACAACATCATCCTTGCCGCGAATCACCTTGCGCAGTGCGTTTTCCAGCTGCGTTGCCCGGTGGGACGCGGCAATGGCGGTTTCAGGCGACATCCAGAAATTCTACTATGCGCTTGCGCTGGTTGCGGCGGGTAGAAGGTGTTACGAACGTCACACTCAAGCTCTCAGGCTTTCAGCTATCAGCTCTCAGCTTTGACTTTAGCTGACGGCTGAAAGCTGATAGCTGACAGCTTTACCGCGTGAACTCTGCCGGCCTTCCGGTCAGCCGCTCGATGCGTTTGGCAATCGGCGGATGGGTGGAAAACAGGTTGCCGAAATTCATGCCTAACAGCGGCTGAACGATGAACAGATGTGCGGTAGTTGGAGTACCCATCATCGGCACCCGCCGCGAATAGGCGTCGAGCTTGGACAGTGCGCTGGCCAGAGCATAGGGATTTCCGGTAAAGTGCGCGCCGGTCTCGTCCGCAGCGTACTCGCGCGAGCGTGAAACCGCCATCTGGATCATCATGGCAGCGATCGGGGCCAGGATCAGCATGAGCAAGCCGCCCATGGCTCCGCCGCGACGATCGTCACGATCGCCCATCCCGCCGAAGTAGGCGCCGTAGCGCAGCCAGGTGATGGCGCCGGCGATAGTAGCGGCCACCGAACTGATCAGAATGTCGCGGTTGTTTACGTGTCCCAGTTCGTGGGCCAGCACGCCTTCGAGTTCTTCGTCATTCAACAGGCCCAGAATGCCCTGCGTGACCGCGACCGATGCGTGCTTTGGATTGCGTCCGGTGGCAAATGCGTTAGGCGACTCCGTCGGGATGACGTAAATCTTCGGCATGGGCAAACCAATTTTCTGGGTCAGCCGCTCCACAACGTTATAAACCCGCGGCAACTGCTCGCGCGTGACGGGTTGGGCGCGATAGGTTTTCAGCGCGATCTTGTCAGAAAAGAAGTAAGCGACGAAGTTCGTGATCACGGCAATGCCCAGCGCCAGCAACATCCCGTTCTGTCCGCCCAGGACGCGACCTACCGCCATCAGCAAAAGGGTCAGCGCGGTAAGCAAAAAGGCGGTCTTGAATGTGTTTCCCATAGTTTTGATACTCACTCCATTAGATGGTCCGCCGGGGAAAGGGATGCATCCGCCAAAATGTGGGCGCGAGCGTCCTCGCTCGTGCCTTGGGACCTGCAACCGCGTGGAGACAGCCGCCCCCGGCTGTCGGGTCGAGCGCAGCTCGACAGCATCTCAAGGCTGCCTAGAGAACCTGGCGGCGGAGGCCCGAGGATGCGAAATCGACCCAGATCTTCTACTGAAGCCGCGCCGCAGCCGGAAGCCCCGATGGCAGAGCAACATGCCGAACTGCGCGCGGAGCTCCCTGCTGGCAGCGTATCGATTAAGGCGATAGCTGCCGCCCTCTTCCGCCACGGTCAGGGATGCTCAACATGAAATTGCCCGCCGCTCCACTCTTCGGGAGCGACATCGGTGATGGTTTGGGTGAAGTCCCAGCGGTGGCCGTAAAAGTCCTCAGCGTTGTATTGGCGCTCGCCATAGGAGTGATCTTGAGGCTCAGTCAGGATGATGGCTCCGTTCTGCCGCGCGCGTTCGCAGTGTCCGCTGGCATCTTCGATACGGACCTGAATGATGTGCGAATGGTTGGGCGACACATTTCCCTCGGCAATGGTGAAGCAGCCCTCGCCGGCTTTCATCTGGATGCGGTGATTGGCGATGCGGAGCCGGACGGTGAAGCCAAAAGCCTTGCCCAGCCAATCGGCGGCCGCGCTGGGGTCGGGGTAGATGAGCACCGGTATCACGGCGCAAGGCGGCACAGATCGGTTGAATCGCATTCCTGGAACTCTATCACCCAACCCGCGCGGAATGGAGGGGCACTTGACCTGGTGACGGTTCAGCCTATCCTTCGTCTAATGCAAATGCCCACCGAAATTCTCGGTCGACGTTATTCTGCGAGTCTGGCCTTAGTCCTCGGGATTGTGACTGTTTCCGCAGCCCAGGTCCGATCCGCACCGAGAATCGAATTGCTGACGCTACACAGCAAAGTCTTTGACAACACCCGCACCATTCGGGTGTGGGTGCCGCCTGGGTACGACGATGACTCGCAGGCGCAATCGACGTATCCGGTGTTCTACTTTACGGATGGCATTGCCACGTTTCATAGCCGCCACCTCGATGCCATCGCCAGTGAGTTGATCGCTTCGGGCAAGATCCCATCTACCATTTTCGTCGGCATCGACAACGGTGGATCGACTCTCGAATCCAAGAATCCTGGGTCCGACCGTGCGAATGAATATTTGCCATACCCGGATGATTTCCTGACTCCTCCGGTACCGGCGCCGCACGGCAGCCAGTTCCCGGATTTCCTGGAACAGGAAGTCCGGCCTCTCGTCGAATCGAGGTTCCGCACCCGGAAGGACGCGGTCGGTCTTGCAGGAGCTTCCTATGGCGCCGCAATCGCTTTGTTTACGGTTCTGGAACGTCCGGGAAGGTATCGCTGGCTGCTGTTGGAAAGTCCGTCGCTGTACATTGACAACGATCGCCTTCTCCGCCGGTCTGCGCAATTTCACCAGTGGCCGCCACGAGTTTACATCGGTGCGGGCACACAAGAGGGAGAAGGCGACGCGAAACTAGAAATGGTGAATGACGTGAAGCGACTCGCAGACGCTATCGGCTCTGATTCGCGTACCTGCGTCTTTATCGTTCCGGGCGCAGAACATGGGGAGGACGCATGGCGATCCCGACTCCCTGCCGCCTTGCGATTTCTATTACGGTCAGGTACCTGCCCAAAGAGTCAATGAGCGTAAGCGACGTTGGGAAGCGTACCAGGGCCTTATGAATTTAGGAGCTTGTCGAGTTCGGAGAGCACTGATTCTGCGGAGGTTGGCTGCACGTCTCCCGAAAGGTCGAACCGGCCCACTTCGATGTGATCGTGCCACCGCTGGTCGGCCTTCAGGCCCAGTGGCGCCGCCGGGGCTGAAGCCCGAATTTAAATTGACTCGTAACGCGGCGCTGAAGCGCCGCTCTTCCCCGGTGCGGCTGAGCGAACTGCTCCAAAAGCGTCAATGACACTTCTTCAGCGTGGGAGAGATTTGCAGCCGTCTTGATATTGGCGGCTGAATTGCAATCAGATCCAGGAGGCGTACTATGGCTCATTTTGAACGGATTCGTGACGTCATCTCCGGCCCGTTTGACTCCGAGGTCATCCGGCAGCGCACCGCCGGAGGATGGCAAATGGTATCGATCGAGTGGCGACGCGAGTTACCCGACTCGGAATCCCCCACCCCTGGCGGATACAACGAGGATATTCCATACGGGCTGCGCATCTCGGACGATTGCCAGCGTTTGGAAGTCGATCCTATTGAGAACAGGACCCTGATGCTGATGATGGAGTTGCTGGTGCAGGACTTCCCCTATTCGAGCATCGTCAGCGACCTGAATGAAAAGGGCCTTCGGATGCGCGACGGCAGGCCATGGACCCGGGTAGCAGTGTTCAACATGACACCACGCCTCATCGAAGTCGGCCCCCGCCTGTTCGAAACCGAAGAGTGGCAAAGGCTGCGACAGCGGTTTTCGCTGGCGAGAGCGCCAGAGGTTTCTTAGGCAGCGCGGGGAGAATCCGGGTAAATGAGCGACATGGCGATTTACCAGCATCAATTCGCTAGAATCGAGGAATGACATCGCAAGCTGCGAAAGGTCACAACGCAGGTGATCCAGGTTCCCCCGAATCATGGCTGGTCTCGGCAGGACGGGACCGGCGGCCTGGATCGCCGCTGAACGTGCCGCCATACCCGGCGTCGAACTTCGTGCTGAGAGAACACCGTGCCTACTCTCGCGACGACGGCCCGCCGGGATGGAGGCGCTGGAGCGATCGTCGGCGGCCTCGAAGGAGGCTCTTCGGTTTGCTTCGCCTCGGGGATGGCGGGGATCGCTGCGATTTTCGATCAACTCCCTGCAGGATCGATCGTGGCTCTGCCGGACGACTGTTATCAGGGTGTCGCGGGACTCGCCAACGCGGGTCAACGCCGCGGCCGGTGAACCGTGCGTCGGCTCGCCGTGGCCGACACCGCAGGCTGGATCAAGATGTGCAGCGTGGCCGACTTGATTTGGCTGGAGTCGCCTTCCAATCCGCTGCTGACGGTAGCTGACTTGGACACTATCTGCGCCGCACCGCGGAAGAGTGGCGCGATTTTCGGCGTGGACAACACTTTCGCTACGCCGCTCAATCAGCAGTATCTCGACACGCTGCAGATCGCACGCGACTCGGGGTCTCAGGCGGCAAGCAACAGTAAAGCAACAGAGTCGTCATAAGTCACTTCTCGCAGCGGGCCCACGCCGTATTGCCATTGAGAAGGAGCGATTTTACTGGAACCGCTTGACCCATCCCGGTTCGCGCACGTGTTCCTCGTGCAACCGGTGCAGCCGTGCCGCCATGATTCCCGGCCTTCCCAAATAGCCAACCACGTGCTGCGGATCTTTGCGGTCCACGACTGGCAAGCGGCCGATGTTATTGCGCAGCATCTTGGCGGCGGCCTCATGCAAGGTTTCGTCAGGATGGGTCACGATCATTTTGCGGCTTCCTGCTTCAAGCAAGCTCATGGCGCCAGAAGGATCTTCGTCGAGCGAGCGCAAGATATCGCCGCGGGTGATGATTCCCACTAACCTGCTGTCCGCATCCATGAGCAGCATCCCCTGATGGCGGCTTACTTCCGGTTCGTGACGGGCGATGCGTTCGGCCAATTCGCGTACCGCTATCCCGGCGGGAAGGACAGGCGCTTCGCGGTCCATGGTTTCCGAAACCACCATCTGCTGGAGGACGTCGGCCTCGTAGTCCTGGTGGATGCGCAGTCCGCGCCGGACCAGCTTCTCGGTCATGATGGAAGCCTTGGGCATGAGCAGGATGGCCACTCCGTCCGCAATTACGGTGACCAGCATCAGGGGCAAGACCGAGTTGTAGTCGCGGGTAATCTCGAAGGCGAAGACGATAAAGGAAAATGCGGCGCGCGAAGCCGCTCCGAATACCGCGCCCATGGCCACCAGGGCAAATGCCCCGGCGGAGAGGTGCGCGGCAGGGAAGACCTCATTCATTCTCATGGCAAATACTCCGCCCAGCGCGGCGCTCGACATGAACATGGGAGCAAGCAGGCCGCCCGACGTTCCCGAACCCAGCGAAATTACCAGGGCCACAGCCTTGGCCAGCATCACCACGATCAGCACCTTCAATGCGAGGTTGGCATTCAGAATGTCGCTGATGGTGTCATAGCCGACGCCCAGCACCCGGGGTACGAAGTATCCGATGATGCCGAGTCCCAGGGCCCCGATGGCGGGCCACCAGAGTTGGTCAATGGGCAGCTTCTCGAACAGGTCTTCGGTCCAGTAAAGCAACTTGCTGAAGCCAACCGCAGCCAGGCCGCAAATCACTCCCAGCAACAGGTAAAACGGCAGTGCGCTGGGGACGCCGAAATCCATGGCCGTAACCGTGAACATCGGGCCCGCGCCCAACACCTGCATGTGGACCGCGGTGGCCAGGGTGCTGGCCACGACCAGCGGGATAAACGATCGCGCCTTGAACTCGAAAAGCAGCAGTTCGATGGCAAGAATCACGCCCGCAATGGGCGTATTGAAGGTCGCCGACATGCCGGCGGCCGCGCCGCAGGCCAGCAACACCTTGCGTTCCGAAGCCGTGGTGTGAAAGATCTGCCCTACCAGCGATCCTACAGCGCCGCCGGTCTGAATGATGGGACCTTCGGCGCCGAAGGGGCCGCCGGTTCCAATCGCGATGGCCGCCGAGATGGGTTTGAGAATCGCCACTCGCGGCTGAATGCGGCTGCGATTGAATAGCACCGCTTCCATGGCTTCGGGAATGCCGTGTCCTCTGATCTTCGATGACCCATACTTCGCCATGACTCCCACGACCAGTCCGCCGACGACTGGAATCGCAATGACCCACAGCCCCAGATGATTGTGACGAGCGCTGGTAAAGTCGGCGACGAAGCGCCCGTAGAAGGAAATGTTGGTCAAGAGTCCGATCAGCCGGTACAGGAGAAACGCGATACCGCCGGCAACCAAGCCAATCGCCGCCGCCAGGAACGAGACCAGTACCATACGGAATTGGGCAGGCTCGGCCAGAGTTGTGTCGCCAACCTGTGCGCCCGTGGCCGCGATCGTCGGGCGGGATTCGCGGCCCGCGCTACCTCCGGAAATTTCTTTCTCGTTCGGCTCCGTCACCTCTAACCTGCTTCCCCGAATTGCCTCGAAGGAGTTCTATGTGGCAGGGGTTGAGCACTTTTGGCCGGCCGCATAATTCGTTCCAGGGCGGCGACCAGTGCCGGGCCCTGGGTGCGCAACTCGGTCTTGTGCCCCATGGACAATTCGCGAAGTACTTTTTCGCCTTTCGCGGTAAGCCCCAGCAGGACCTGACGACGGTCATCCCCCGCACGGCTTCGCCGCACCAGGCCTCGGGCGGAAAGGCGGTTTACCAGTTCGACCGTGCTGTGGTGCTGCAGCTGCAGGCGCTCGGCCAGCGTTCCAATGGTCGGGTGCAGCCCGTCCGGGAGTCCCTCGAGCGCCAACATCAACTGGTGCTGTTGCGGTTCCAGTGACATTTTCCTCGCTGCCTGTTCACTGAAATGAAGGAAGCGGCGAATCTGGTATCGCAGTTCGGCCAATGCCTGGTAGTCGGAGAGGGTGAGCGTGTTAGCCATCTATAATATATCGTATCACGATGTAATATGAGATTCGAACAGCAAGACACGCAGGAGCCAGCCTGATCTCAGCGTGCCCACGCCGGATCCTTCACGGCCTGGAAGCCGTTCAGGATGACGCTATTGGCAAGTAGGGATTCGAGTTCCGCTCTTAGGCTTTGACGACTTTGCCGCTTTTCAGGCAGGAAGTGCAGACGCGGATGCGCTTGGTCGTGGCGCCCACCTTGGCGTGCACCGGACGCAAGTTCACGTTCCAGCGCCGCTTGGTGATGTTATGGGCGTGGCTGATATTGTTTCCGAATTGCGGCCCCTTGCCGCAGAGCTCACATACTTGTGCCATTGACTGCTCCAGGTAAGTTCAGAACTTGATGTGTAAAAGATAGATTTTACCGGATTTCTCGCCCTTCGACAACTTCACCGACACCCACGTTCGACAGTCTGGTTGGCTTTGCGCACTTTGCGGCTTTTCTTCGCGTCCTTTGCGGTAGAGTTTTGCCCTTGCCTCAATTATTCGAGAATCTTAAACCGCAAAGGACGCCAAGGTATCGCAAAGGCCGCAAAGAGGGCTCTGTGCGATACTGAAATCATGGCCCCGCCCGATCCCAAGTCGGT
>DATGYF010000031.1:0-16155 GCA_035298145.1 Terriglobales bacterium
TGTTGAACCACATTGAAAGTGTCCCCTTGAGAGCACATTAGAAGTGTCCCCGTTAGAGTTCCTCCGACGAGGAGGAACCGCGATTGGGGAGAACGGGATTGAGCAAGAAAGAGTTGAGCCGAGTGGAAGTGATGGGGCGGGTGAAGGCGTGCAGCTTGCGATTGTGCGAGGCGGCGGAGATGCTAGGGTTGAGTTACCGGCAGAGCAAGCGGATCTGGGCGCGGTACCGGGTGGGCGGAGCGAAGGCGCTGCAGCATGGCAACTGTGGGCGGGTATCGAACCGGGCTTACACGGCGGAGTTTCGAGCTGCAGTACTGAAACAGGTCCAGGCCCGGTATGAGGATTTCGGCCCGACGTTGGCTTGTGAGCATCTGGCCAGCGATGACGGACTTGCCGTGCATGCTGAGACCCTGCGGCGCTGGCTGAAAGAGGCCGGCCTGTGGCAAAGGCAGCGGCGGCGGAAACCGTATCGCCAGCGGCGGGAAGCCAAGGCGCATTTTGGCGAACTGGTGCAGATGGACGGAAGCTTTCACCTATGGCTGGAGGAACGCGGGCCGCGGGGCTGCCTGATGCACATGGTCGACGATGCCACGACGAAAGCGCTGGGCTGGTTCACGGCGGAGGAGTCGATCTGGGCGGCGGTGGCAGTGTTGCGGCGCTGGATCGAGCGTTACGGGGTGCCACAAGCGCTGTACACGGACTGGAAGAACGTGTACGTGCGCCCGCCCAATGCTGGGGAGCGCATGCGCGGAGAGCCGGCAGTGACGCAGTTTGGGCGCATGTGCGCGAAGCTGGGCATCGAGATCATCGCCGCCAGTTCGCCGCAAGCCAAAGGGCGAGTGGAGCGGGCGCACGGCACGCATCAGGATCGGCTGGTGAAGAAACTGCGCCTGGCTGGAATCGCCAACTACGACCAAGCCAATGCCTATCTGGACCAGCACTACCTCGCCGAACACAACCGGCGTTACGCGCACGCCGCGGCGGCGGCAGCCGATTATCACCGGCGATGCCCGACAGCGCGGCAACTGGACGAAGTCTTCTGGCTGGAGGAAGAACGCATGGTCAGCGAGGACTGGGTGGTGCGCTACCAGAACCGACTGCTGCAACTGGAACGGCCGAGCCAACCCAGGGTACCGGCGAAGAGTCGGGTGCTGGTGCGGGAAAACCAAGCCGGGGAAGTGGCGATTCACTATCGCGATCACAATCTGGTGTTCCGCGAATGGAAGGCGGCTTCTACCGCGAGGAGCGAGGGAAGAGGCTCTGCCCCTTCCCCCGCGCCCCCATCCCCGAAACCAAAATCCTGCATCCCCACGGCCGATCATCCGTGGAGAAGGAATCGCTATCAAAACATGAAGACGCCGATCTTTTCCTCGGCATGGTGAAACTGCAACCAGGGGCCACTTCTATTGTGGACAAAGCGGGGACATTTCTATTGTGGTATGACAAAAATCCATCTCCGCGTTGACATTTCCGGGGCATAAGGGCAAACTACCGCATTCGCTGCAACTACCGTTTCCGGCCATGGCTAAGCATCCGCCGGCCGAATCGCGGGGCAGCGAAGATTCCGGATCCACGAAGCTGTACCCAAAATCTTTGCCATGACCGAACAGCGGGTCTCCTACACGTTGGATTCGACGCTGGAGACCGTCGACAGCGCCGAGCAGGCAGCCAGCCGGATTGCTTCCGAAGCGGGCTTCGACGATGACGAGGTCATGAGGATCGCCATGGCGGTGCGGGAGGCTGCGGTCAACGCCGTGCTTCATGGCAATGCTTATGATCCGGGCAAGAAAGTCAGTCTGGCGTTTGAGCAGACCGGCGGCAACCTGGTAATCACCATCCGGGACCAGGGCAAAGGACTGGATCTGGAAAAGATCCCGGACCCGCTGGCGCCGGAAAATCTTTTGAAGACGTCGGGCCGGGGCATTTTTCTTATACGCTCGTTTATGGACGAGGTGCACATCAGCCCCTCCCAGACGGGCACCGAAATTAAACTTGTCAAGCACGTCCACGGTCCATCCGAGGGCGTTAAGGAGGCTTCCCAGTGAGCATGAAGACCAGTACGCGCCAGGTTAACGGCGTCACCATCGTGGATTGCAGCGGCCGCATTACTCTTGGCGAAGGCAGCGTGATACTGAAGGACGTAGTGCGCGAATTGCTGTCCAAGGGGCAGAAGAAAATCCTGCTCAACCTCGGAGACGTGAACTATATCGATAGCTCGGGCATCGGCGAACTGGTCAGCGCTTTCACCACCGTGCGCAACCAGGGCGGCGAACTCAAGCTGCTCAACCTGACCAAAAAAGTTCACGACCTGCTGCAGATCACCAAGCTGTACACCGTCTTCGACGTGAAAGACGACGAAGCCAGCGCAGTCAAGTCGTTCAGCTAAGTTCCCTATCATTTATCTCTGACGAGGGCCGGTATCAGTCCGGCCCCGGGCTATTTCTATTTCGGGAAATCCGCCGGTTTCTTTGGCCTGCGCGCGCCCGCGGTAGCTTTCCCAGCCATACAATTCGTGGGTGATTATCCAATACGCGCTACTGACCGCTGCGGTGCTGCTGACCAGCCTGGCCTGGTCCGATTGCCTTGCCCCTGCAGAAGCCGGGAAACACATAGGCGAGATCAAGTGCATTACCGGCAAAGTCATCAGAGTCAAGCAGGGCGCGCGGGGAGTTCACTTTCTGGACTTCTGCGACGACTTCCGGCTTTGCCCCTTCACCGTGGTGATCTTTCCCAGTGACCTGAAAAGCGTGGGGGATGTGCGGCAACTGCAGGGCCGGATGATTGAGATTCACGGCAAGGTCAAGGAGTACGACGGGCGCGCCGAAATCGTCCTCGAGGAATACCGGCAGTTAAGCGGCTCCGGCGCCCGAATTCCACCTCTGCCCAAAAACTACGACGTGGAAAAGAAGGGCCGCTACAGCGCGGGAACCTTCAGCCATTCCAAGTCAAAGCGAAAGACCTACAAGGGGCAACCGGCGGAGATAGTCACGCAGGCGCCGGAAGACCCGGAACAATAGGCCGACTCAGGTAGCGCCGGCGTCCCGCCGGCCCGATGGGCGGGCAGAGCCCGCCAGGCTTGGAGCCTAAATGTCAATCAGGAGCGGAGGGCGAGACGCCCTCCGGACAGCCGGCGGGACGCCGGCGCTACATCATCTAGGCGTTAACTCGCGGACACTGCTCGTATGAGTCGCGACACTTTTTCTTCCAGCACGATGTAGCGTTGGTACTCGTTGCCCTCGATGCTTCCCATCGAAATGTTTTCGTTGCGGTAGCGCATGGGGCTGGCGGCGGCGGTCCTCAGGGCAACGTGGATCTCCCGTACCGCGGTTTTCTCCACCACAGCCTGGGCGTTCTGATCATTGATACCGCCGCACGCCATGATGATTACGTGTTCGCCGGCGTGCTCCACCAGCCGGCGCAGAGTTGCGGCACCTTCGAGTGCAGTTTTCGCTCCCCCCGAGGTGAGGACCCGGTCAGCTCCGGTTTCCGTCACCTGCTGCAGCGACCGGAACAGGTCGGCGGACATATCGAAGGCCCGGTGGTAGGTCACCTTAAGGGGCCGCGCCAGATCAACCAGGGCGCGCGTTCTCTGAATGTCAACGTTGGCTGCCACATCCAGGATTCCGAACACGACACCCTCGGCGCCCAGCTGTTTCGCCATGAGCACGTCGCGTCGCATTACCTCGAACTCATCGGCGCTGTAACAAAAATCGCCTGCCCGCGGACGGATCATGACGTGCAGACCGATTGCGATTCTCTGGCGGGCGGTAGCGATCAGGCCGGCGCTGGGAGTGACTCCGCCTTCCACCAGGCTGCCGCACAACTCCACTCGGTTCGCTCCCCCGCGCTCGGCCGCGATGGCGGAGTCCAGGGAATCGACGCAAACCTCGACGGTAAGGTCATTGACGGACACGGTTTTGGTCCTCAACGCTTGCGCTGAAATGTTCCGCGATGCATGGTCACGGCGAGGTGATTCTATATGCTTTCCGCTACACCATGTCTCGCTACACCATGCCCTTTCTCAAGTCCTCTAATGGATAAAACGTTCCTCGCCACACCACGCCTCCGCGCGCCAGGGTCAGGAATGTCGAACGCAGCATGGTGTAAACGAAGAGCACCGTGCTGACGGGATGCAGCACGAAATAATACGGCGGAATATCCGACTTCTGCGACATGCCGACGTAGATTGAAAACATCGAGAACAAGGCCACTCCGTAGCCCAGCCGCGCCCACCCGTGCGCCAGCCAGATTCCCACGAAGGGAATGAGATTCACGAAAGCCAGGGCAAAACACCCGGCCAGGGCCCGGGGCCACTGGAATGACATGATGGCGAAGAAATTCTTGGTGAGATTGTCCACCACGCCCCAGGCGCCTTTGGCCCAACGAATGGAAATCAGATCGGCGCCGAAGACGTTGCGTTGTGCGTAACCGGCGTTCTTGACCACCTTGCCCAGTTTCATGTCGTCAAGCACGTCGAAGCGCAATGCCTGGTATGTGCCCAATGCTTCGTACGTGCTTCGGCGAATCATATTGAACGCCCCTACGCCGATGTGATCCTTGGTCTTTGGATCGGCAACCTTCCAGGGGCGATGTCCAAAGACGAATAGAGTCTGGAAAAAGGCGATCATCATTCTTTCGCCGGGGTGCTTCATGACCATGCGGGGAAAAAGAACCAGATGATCGGCGCGTTCAGTATGGGCGTAAGCCAGGGCACGCCGGAGAGCATCGGGCTTGAAAAGAACGTCGGCATCGGTGAAAAGCAGCCAGTCGCCGCTGGCCTGCTTGGCGGCACTCCACATGGCGTGCGGCTTGCCCATCCAGCCGGCGGGCAGTTCGGTGATACGGATGATCTTGAGCCGGTCACGTGGTGCGGTCGCGGCAATTCGTTCCATGATTTCTCCGGTCTCATCGGTGGAGCGGTCATCTACCGCGATGATTTCGTAGTTGTCGTAGTCGAGTGCAAGCAGGCGAGTAAGTGTGGCCTCAATGTCAGCAGCTTCGTTGCAGGCAGGAACCACAATGCTCACGCGCGGTCCGGCGCGCGGTTCCGAGACCCACTCGGGACGGGAGATATCGGCGATCTTAGGAACTCCGACGGCCGCATCGACCAGACGCCACAACCAGGTCAGACCCAGTACACATCCTGCAATCCAGTGGAAATAATTCATCCCGCCGACGTTTCCGGCACACCTGGCTGCCTGCCTTTGCCCACGCTGACGGCCGGTGCGAATCTCATTCCGTAAAAGAGTATGGCAGAGGAGAGGACCATGGCGACCACTGGGCCGATGAACGCGGTCTGCAGCGAGCGCTTGTCGGCGATGTAGCCCATGAGCGTGGGAGAAGGCACATCGCCAAGAATGTGGATGATGAAAATATTTACCGCGATGGCAGTCGCGCGGATGTGGGCGCCGACGGAATTAATGAGGGCCGCATTCAGCGGTGCGGTATTCAGAAGCAGCAGAAAGGCCGCGATGGCAATTCCGGGCAGCATCGCCGGCCCCTTGGAAAAAAGGGCGACAATCATGACCGGCACTCCCAGCGCCATGCTGACCGCGGACACCGAGTAATAGGCGCTGCGGTAACGGCGGAGCAGGCGGTCGCCGAGCCACCCCCCGGCCAATGACGCGACAATTCCGTCAAACACGATGATGGCGCCAAAAGTCTCGTTGGCCGACGCCAGCGAGTAGCCCCGCGACTGGGAGAGGAAAGTCGGCATCCACACCTGCAGTCCGCCCAGCGCGAACGTCATCATGGCCATACCCAGGGTAGCGGTCCAGAAGGCCGGGTTGCGGGCCAATCCCCAGACTGTTCCCCGCTCCCGTGTTTCCTTTAGCGAATCGAAACGGCCGCGCTCCGGCTCGGGCACGAAGGCCAGCGCAAGGGCCAGCAGAAAGCCCGGTACCGCCGCCACGTAAAAGGGAAATCGCCAACCGTGCACCGGGCCCAGCTTGCCTCCCAGCAGATACCCCGCGGCGGTGCCTACCGGGATCGCCAGGTAGAAGATGCCTAAAATGCGTCCGCGCTTTTGCTCGGGAAAAAGATCGGCGACGAAGGTGGGAGCGATGGTCACGAAGGTGGCTTCGCCGATTCCCACCAGGGTGTGGCGCAGCAGCAATTCTCCGTAGGTGTGCGTGACCGCGGTCAGCAGGGTGAGCCCGCTCCAGAAAATGGCGCCCAGAATAATGATCAGCTTGCGCGAGTACCGGTCGGCCAAAGGCCCGACAAAGGGCGCGGCGATCATATAGAAAATCAGAAATGCGCTGGTGAGATATCCGAGCTGAGCGTTGCTGAGATGAAATTCCTCCCGCACTAGGGGCTGCACCGCAAACAGGACGGAGCGGTCGATGTAGTTGAGGAAGTTGAGCGTGGTCAGCAGGATCAGCGCCGTCCAGGGATAAAGTTTGCGTTGGGTCACTTGGGGAAGGAATATAACATGCACGCAAATCCACAGGGTGTCATCCGAGCGAAGCGGATCGATTCGGAACGAATCGGTCAGCGCAGTCGAAGCACCCTACCTCAGCACGAACTGTCCAGAGCGAGATCTCAATCATCCGGGAAACCATTCCTGGAGAAGAGAAAGCCATCATGCACCCGGCATTTATCCGCTGACAGGGGTTTTTCGACTCCGCCAGCACTTCGCGTTACGAAGTACTTGCTGCGCTCGGGGTGACAGCCGCGAAAAAAATCTCACCCGCGTCTCTTCCCTTTCGGCCGCGGCCAACTGGCCACCACGACAGTCGAGATTCCGCCGCGCGGGCGGAAATCTCCCTTGACCTCAGCCCACACCGGCTGGGCCCAGCGCACCACGTCTTCGAGTACGCGGTTTACGATGTTCTCCTGGAAGATTCCCAGATTGCGGTAGCTCTGCAAATATTCCTTCAACGACTTCAGCTCCAGGCAATGCTGGTCCGGCATGTAGCGGATGGTGACCGTGCCGAAATCGGGCAAGCCGGTCTTGGGACAAACCGAGGTAAATTCCGGGTCGTCCACCACGATCTCATAGCCGGGGAACTGGTTGGTCCAGGTTTCGATGGCGGGAAACTTGTGGTCGAGGCCGGCTGCGGCGTGGGCCTCGGTGTAACGTGGCTTGGGCATCACACTATTGTAACCAGACTCTTGTAGCGCCGGCGTCCCGCCGGCTGTCCGGCGGCCATGCCTTCGGCTTCGCTCAGGGCAGGCTCTGCCCGCCGCTTTGTAACCCTTAACTTCTCCCAAAATCGCACCCCGACCAGGAACCGGTGGCACGCTCCATTCTTCGGGGACTTTACTCGCCGCTGCGAGGGCGGGACGCCCTCGCGACAGCCGGCAGGATGCCGGCGCTACAAACTCATGGCGTTCTTCGGCGGGCTTTGCCCGCCCATCGAACAGCCCGCAGGCGTTACAAATCCGGTTCCTTGTCCAATCTCGCGCATCTAAGTACTTAACGCGGTTAAGGTTGGGCTCAGGCGTGCGGTGATACATTATCTAGCGGCAACATGCCTTTGACGGCAAACAACAACGGGTTTTTCGGCCGGCATCGCTGGCTGGTGTGGGCAGCGGGAATTGCTGTGGCCGTATTGCTGCTGGCTTCATTCATGTCGCGCGACGACGCTATTCCCGTGCGCGCCGCGACGGTGGAGCGAAGCACGATTCGCAGCGTGATTTCGACCAACGGAAAAGTAGAACCGCTACAGAGTTTTGAAGCTCACGCACCAGTCGGCACCACAATAAAGAAGTTGCTGGTCAAGGAAGGCGATCGCGTCAAGAAGGGACAACTCCTGGCCCAACTGGACGACGCCGATGCCCGAAGCCAGGCGGCTCGGGCCCTGGCCCAGGTCCGCGCATCTCAGGCGGAAGTAAGCGCCATGGAGCGGGGCGGGAATCGCGAAGAAGTTTTGACCCTCGAAGCCCAACTGGTGAAGTCCCGCAACCAGCGTGACACGGCGCAACGTAATCTCGAGGCCCTGAAGCGCCTGCAGCAGCAGGGCGCCGCTTCACCCGGCGAAGTGACGCAGGCCGAAGATCAGCTGGCGGGAGCGGAAGCTGACCTCAAGCTGGTACAGCAGAAACAGAAAGAACGTTACTCTCAGCCCGAGATTGCTCATGTGGAGGCGCAACAGGCGGAGGCGCAAAGCGCCTATGCGGCGGCAGAAGACAATCTTCGTCAATTGAATATTCGCGCACCCTTCGATGGAATTGTCTATTTCCTTCCCGTGCACCAGGGCGCGTACGTGAATCCCGGAGACCTGGTATTGCAGGAGGCCGACCTGTCGAAAGTTCTGGTGCGCGCTTACGTGGACGAACCCGACGTAGGCCGCCTGGCGCGCGGGCAGAGAATCGATCTCACCTGGGATGCAGTCCCCGGACGGACCTGGCAAGGTTCGGTAAGCACCATACCGTCCACCGTGAAGCTCCTGGGGACGCGAAACGTGGGAGAAACCACCTGCATCGTGGATAACCAGGACTTCAAGCTCCTGCCCAACATCAATGTCGGAGTCACAATCGTGACCGCGGAGCACCCGAATGCGCTCACCATGCCGCGCGAAGCGATTCGCCTGGATGACGGCAAAACTTTCGTCTATCAGATCGTGAACAATGAGTTACAGCGGCGGGACGTTCAGACCTCGATCTCGAATCTGACGCAGGTAGAAATCGCCAGCGGGGTTGCCGAGAAAGCATTGCTGGCTCTGGCTTCGACCAACTCCAAGCCGCTGCGTGAAGGCGCGGCTGTGAAAGTAGTTCGATAGGTCTAATTAGCGATGAAATTGCGCATTATTATCCTGTTCCTGGCTTTGTTCTCCGCCGCTGCGCTAGCGGCAGGCGACGATTCCGCTCCCGCTCTGCTGGCCGCCGGGCGCGCCGACGACGCCATTAATACCCTCCGCTCCAAAATCACCACCTCGCCCAGCGATGCCGAGGCCCATAACCTGTTGTGCCGCGTCTATTTTTCCATGGGCGATTGGGACCGCGGCATTGCGGCATGCGAGAAGGCGGTCGCGCTTGATCCCGGCAACAGCCGTTATCACATGTGGCTGGGACGGATTTACGGCGAAAAGGCGGACGGAGCAAATTTCCTGAGCGCAGCGTCTCTGGCCGGCAAAGTACGCAACGAGTTCGAAGCGGCAGTCAGACTGGATCCGAACAACGTGGAAGCGCGCAGCGACCTGGGCGAATTTTATCTGGAAGCGCCCGGCATCGTCGGTGGCGGTCGCGATAAGGCGGAAGCACAGGCCCAGGCGCTGGCTGCGCTTGATCCCGCTAAAGCCGACTATCTCAAGGGACGGCTCGCCGAGAAAAGAAAAGACTTCGCCGCCGCGGAACGGGAATACCGTGCCGCGATTGAAGCCAGTCACGGCAGCGCCCTGACCTGGTTCAACCTGGCGCTGTTTTTCCGCCATCGCGAGCGCTGGAGCGATATGGAAGACGCCATCAATCACGCTGTCTCGGCGCAAGTGGACCGTCCGGAAATCATCATGGAGTCGGGAGAAGTTCTGCTGCGCAGTGGCCGCAACTTCCCGGCGGCGGTCCAGTATTTGCGCCGTTATCTGGCCCTGAATTCCAAAGTCGAAGAAGCTCCGGCATTCAAGGCCCACTACCTGCTGGGCAGCGCCCTCGAAAAACAGGGAGACAAGCAGGGAGCGGCCCAGGAATATCGCGCCGCGTTGTCTCTGGCCCGAAATTTTTCGCGCGCCCAGGAAGCTCTGGACCGGCTCAACCGTTGAGCGTTGCCCACGTAGGCCCGGACGCCTCGTCCGGGCGGGCGAGCAACGCTCACCTCGGTTTTCTGTGTTCCAGAAAAACGTGATGCGCATCTTCAAGCGAGCGCAATCATCAGCCGGGCTTCGCCCGTCCGGGCGGGCGAGGGCACGCGCCCCTGCGTGAGATCATTGATCACAATCCCATGAGCACAATCCCATTGAATTTCCTTTGGAAGGTGAAGAGATGAACCTTGCTCATCGCTGCGTTCCGCGTCTTTGTGGCTTCCTGATCGTTGCCTGTCTCGCCTTGCCCCGGTTGGCTGCCGAGCCCTTGCCGCTGAAGCGCGCGGTGGAACTGGCGCTGGCCCACAGCACTGCCGCGGCATCGGCCCATGCTGATGAGCAGCGCGTCTTTGCTTCGTACCGCGAAGCGCGAAACCAGTACATCCCCCAGTTCATTCTGGGCTCCGGGCTGGGAAAGTCATGGGGATACCCATTGACCCTGGAAGGCTCGGCGCCCTCGATCGTCAACCTGAACAGCCAGTCTGCGGTATTCAATCCCTCGCTGCGGGATTTTGTCCGCGCCGCCAAAACGGACTGGAGCGCGGCTACTCTGCAGAGCAAAGACCAGCGCAACCAGGTGATTCAGGACACCGTGCTGAGTTATGCCGAACTGAGCAAGTGGGAGGCACTGGTGGGACACTTGCAAGAGGAACACGCCGCCGCGCTCCAGACCGAGCAGCAGGTCGGCGAGCGCATCAAGGAGGGCGTGGACAGCCCGATCATGCAGAGCAAGGCGCATCTCAGCACGGCGCGCCTGCGATTGCGCCTGGCCGAAGCGCAAGGCGCCATCGACGTCATCCGCAACCGGCTTTCGCACCTGACCGGGCTTCCGGCGGCCGCCATTGAAACGGAGTCAGATTCGATGCCTCCATTCCCGGAAGTAAAGCAGGAAGATGATCTGGCGGGAAAGGCGTCGCAGATCAGCCCCGGCGTGCAGGCGGCGGAAAGCCGCGCGGCCGCGGAGAGTCTGCGGGCCCGCGGCGAGCACCGCGCCATGCTGCCATCGGTGGACTTCGCGGCGCAGTACGCTCTGCTCGCCGCCTACAATAACTACCAGGATTTTTTCCAGCCCGGCAGCTTCCAGCGCCACAACGCCACCATCGGAGTATCCATAAAATTTCCCCTCTTCAGTGCCACGCAGCGCGCCCGCGCCGATGCAGCCGATGCCCTCGCCTTGAAGGCTAAAAAGGATGCGGAAACAGCGAAGAACCAGGTCTCGGAAGAAACCCTGCGCCTGCAGCGCTCGGTGGAACAAATGGCTGCCGCCAAAGAAGTGGCTGACCTTGAATATCAGGTCGCGCAATCCAATCTGGAATCGCTGCGCGTGCGGGTGGATGCCGGAAGCGCTGCCTGGCATGATGTTCAGGATGCGCGGGAGCAGGTCAACGAGCGTTACAATTCTTTACAAGACGCAAACTTTGAGCTGGAACGGGCCCGCATCACACTGTTGCGTGCCACCGGCGAGCTGGCCAGTTGGGCGGGCGCCGGCCAATGATCGACAGCGTACATAACCTCAAGACTGGAAAGGATTTGCAGGACCGCACAAGCACTGGCGGATGTACCTTGAATGTACCGGGGGCACGAGTAAAATTCGCGCCAAAATGTTAAACTAACTTACTCACAACTATGCCTTTAAAAACACTTTTTCTGAATCCGCCTTCGTTTGAAAATTTCGACGGTGGCGCCGGTTCGCGGTGGCCCGCCACACGCGAAATTGAGTCTTACTGGTATCCCGTCTGGCTGGCCTATCCCGCCGGCATGCTGGAAGGAGCGCGCCTGGTCGATGCTCCTTCGCATCACGTTTCCGCCGAGGAAACCATCAGGATTGCCCAGGACTACGAGTTTCTGGTTCTTTACACCAGCACACCTGGATTCCCCGGGGACATCGGGCTGGCACAGGCGATCCGGAACGCCAACCCCAAGATCAAGATTGCGTTCGTGGGACCGCATGTCACGGTGCTGCCGGAACGCACCTTGAAGGATTGTCCGGCCATCGATTTCGTCTGCCGCAAAGAGTTTGATTACTCGGTGGTCGAATTCGCGCAGGGTAAGCCGCTCGACGAAATCCTCGGAATTTCCTATCGGAAAAATGGTGCCGTGGTCCACAATCCTGACCGGCCGCAGATTCAGGACCTTGACGCTCTGCCCCACGTCACCGATATCTACTATCGCGATCTCGATCCGCGGCGTTACACCGTGCCCTTTCTGCTGCATCCCTATGTGGCGCTGTATTCAACCCGCGGATGCCCGGCGCAGTGCACCTTCTGCCTCTGGCCGCAGACCACCAGCGGTCACGCCTGGCGCAAACGCTCCACCGACGACGTGGCCCGTGAGATGGCCAAGGCTAAGGAATACTGGCCCTGGGTCAAGGAGTTCTTTTTTGACGATGACACCTTCAACATTCAGAAGGCGCGCACGGTTGAACTCTGCGCCAAGCTGAAGCCGCTGAATCTGACGTGGTCCTGCACGTCGCGCGTTACCACCGATTACGAGACCCTGAAGGCGATGAAGGAAGCCGGCTGCCGCCTTTTGATCGTGGGCTATGAATCCGGCGACCAGCAGATTCTTAAGAACATCAAGAAAGGCGCCACCATCGAGCGCGCCCGCCAGTTCACCAAGGATTGTCACAAGCTTGGACTGGTCGTCCACGGCGATTTCATCCTGGGCTTGCCCGGCGAGACCCCGGAAACTATCAACAATACGATTGCCTTTGCCAAGGAACTGGACGTCGAAACCATCCAGGTATCGGTGGCGCACGCTTATCCCGGCACTGAATTGTACGAGTACGCCATGAAGAACGGTTTCATGGTAGCGGACTCCAAAATGGTGGATGAAGGCGGCCACCAGATGGCGCAGATCCAGTATCCCGGGCTGCCGGCCGATGAACTTATGGAGTCGGTGCACCGTTTCTACGACGAATACTATTTCCGGCCCAAGGCCATCTATCGCATCCTGAAGAAGGCGGCATTCAACAGCGGAGAGCGCAAGCGCCTGTACAAGGATGCCAGGAGCTTCCTGAAACTCCGCGCCTCGCGCAACAAGTGGGTGAAGGAAAAGCGCGAGCGCGGCGACTCCGCGAGCGTGGCCGAACCCGCCAAGGCCTAAAGGCGAAAGAAAGACCGTGTGACGTTTCGCAAGTATCTGGTTCTGGCCGGTGTCACCTTATTCGCCGCGATCGGCGATACCTTTCTCGCGCGCGGCATGAAGCAGGTCGGCAACATTTCCCTGCACAGCCTGCCCGATCTCGTCTTCACCATCCTGGATCCCTGGGTCGCCTTGGGGATCTTGTTTCTGCTGGCATTTTTCGCCGCCTACATGACGGCCCTCTCCTGGGCTGATCTCACCTATGTGTTGCCCGCCACTTCCCTGGGATATGTATTGCTGGCCCTCATCGCCAAATTTTATCTGCATGAACAAGTCAGTACCCTGCGCTGGGTCGGGATCGGCCTGATCTCGGCTGGAGTTGGGTTCGTGACCCAGGGCCCGGCCCTGACTCGCCATCCCGCTCATGAGGATCAACCGCAGAGAGAAGTTGAGCCCGTGGGTTCGAGGGTCGAGCCATGAAACACGCTTACACCTGGGGCGCAATCATGGTGGTTGTCCTGGCCTCCACCACTGGGGACGTGCTGCTCTCCCGCGCCATGAAGAAAGTAGGCGATGTGGGAAATCTCTGGCGCCGCTCCGGGTTGGCCACGGTAGTGTGGCACATCCTGCGCCGTCCCAGCTTCATGGTGGGAATTTTCATGATGGCCGTGGCGTTTTTCAGCCTGCTTTTTGCCCTCTCCTGGGCGGACGTGAGCCTGGTGGCTCCTGCCTCCGCTTCCCTCACTTTTGTGGCCAACGCCGTGGCCGCGAAGATCTTCCTGCATGAACGGGTTGATCACCGCCGCTGGATAGCTGCCCTTCTGGTAGCTAGCGGCGTAGTGCTGCTGGCGGCCTAGAAACATCCCTCCTTCGCGCATCAACTGTATTGCTCAGAACTCGGACGCAAGTCAATTGGCGCGAATACCATGGAACTTCTGGCCTTTGTCGGGCGTATGGGCCTTAGGTGGTGAGAAGATGTCCAACAAAACATCCCTAACATTCGTTTATGTTTTCCTTTTTGTATCGCCCTGTCTCGCCGCGGATAGGATGGTGCCGGTTGACGGCGCCCCTATTCACATCTCTGAGTCTGGCGCCGGTTCCACAGTCATATTCGAGTCGGGTATGGGAGAAGGCACCGCAACCTGGAACGACGTACTTCCTGCAATCGCGAAATTTGCACACACCGTAGCTTATGACCGTCCCGGAATCGGCCAGTCACCAACGACCACTCGACCGCGCCGGGTGACGAGGATGGCTGCCGATCTTCACGACCTTCTGCACACGGCAAGAATCGCGCCTCCTTACGTGCTCGTCGGCCATTCCTTGGGCGGTGCGATCATTCAAGTCTATGCTCATCGGTACCCGCGAGAGGTTGCAGGCCTGGTCTTTGTCGATCCTGAGGATGGAAGGCTCATTCAGCTGTTGCATTCGCGGATGAGTGCTGACGACTGGGCCTCCCGGCGGAAAGCTTTGGACCAGGCTCTTCCCAAAATGCCGCCGGCAATACGAGCGGAACTGAAAGCCGCCGACGAGAGCGGGAAGGCCGTCTCCCAATCGGCCCACCTTCCACCTGTACCTGTCGTTATCCTGTCCGGTACAAAAAAGAATCCTGAGTTTCCCGGGAACCCCCTCGAACAGGATCTAAAGTTAGAACTTCACAACGACCTGGTTGCTCAAACTCCCGGTGCGAAGCATATCCTCGTCCCCAAATCTCGGCATTACATTCAAAACGATGACCCGGAGGTTGTGATCCAGGCAGTGCTGGAGGTGCTGAGAACAGCGAAGGGGACAGCAAAAGCAGACCCGTTGAAATCGGGCAATCGCCATCGTACTCGTTGGGCAGCAACTCGTGAAAATTCGGACGGAATACAAGCCAATGAATCACGGGCAGCGGATTAAATACATGGTCGACTGGTCGGCCGTCAGTCGAGTAAATGTCCCTCGCGGCCAGCGAATCTGACACACGAAGTAAAGACCACACGAAAAAAACCGCCAGCTGTCTTCGCCCCTTGGCGTGCCGCGATCAGGATATCTCTGGGGTTACTAAAGTCCATCACGAAGGTTACTTTTTCTAAACCAGCTGGTTGTTAGAGAATACGTGTGAGCGGATTCACCTAACGTATTGATAACAAAGCTTCTCGTGGAAGTTTGAAAGCGAGAGCTACAACCTCACGCGGGGTTGGAACAATCCTATTGAAGGGGTTGCGAACAGCGAAGGTTTTGCAGACGCGGAGGAAGTCGAATTGCCGGGCCCAAATTCATTTTCGCCGCAGGGGAGGGCGTCCAAGACCAGGAACCTGGGGCGGGCGATGTTCTTTCTCGGACTGGCATTCGTCATAGCTTGCCTGGCCAGTTCCAGAGCCTATGGCGACGTGGGCGTGGTACTCAACGAGTCGCTCGACACCAGCGTCGCCCGAATCACGGGCTCGGGGCACAGCGCGGTTTACTTTTCGCGCATTTGTCCGGCGTCTCCGGTCAAGCTTCGGCTCTGCCTTCCCGGAGAGCAGGGCTCGGTCATGAGCAACTACACCACCCTGGGCGAAGATCAACCCTTTGAATGGAACGTGGTGCCCCTCAGCGTGTACCTGTACGGGGTCGAAAACCCGCGCTACCGGCCGATCGTGGGCTCGCAGAAGATCAAGCGCGTGCTGGAAGAACGATACCGCGAGAATTACCTGGCGGACTATTGCGCCAGCCAATCCTGCCAGACCAGCAACAAGGCGGAGTGGCGGGAGATGGTGGGCGCCACTCTCTCGCGAAGCATGTACATTTTCGTGGTCGCCACAACCGTCGAGCAGGACCTCGCCCTGATCGAACAATTCAATTCGCTTCCCAACGAAAACCACTTCAACGGCATGACCCGCAACTGCGCCGATTTCACGCGGCGCGTGATCAACACGTATTTTCCCAACGCGACGGGGCCCGATTACATTAACGATTTCGGCATGACCAGCCCGAAGGCCATCGCCCGCTCCTTCACGCGCTACGCGAAACGGCATCCCGAGGCGGATTTCCGGGTACTGCATTTTGCCCAGGTGCCGGGCACCATCAAACGCAGCAGCGAGTGCCGCGCCGGGACCGAGCAGTTGGTCCGTTCCAAGAAGCTGCTGGTGCCCATGTTGATTTTTGCCGACCATGTGCTGCCCTTTGTGGCAGCTTCCTACATCCTCACCGGGCGCTTCAACCCGCAACGCGAACTGGAGAAACATCCGACCATCGAGGCCACGGAGGCGGAGTATCAAATCAAGCAGGCCCGGGCCGCAAATAACGACGCTCGGGTCGAGAAACTCGAAGCTGACACGAATCAACAGCGCGCCCGGGTACTGGGAAC
>DATGYF010000032.1:0-1973 GCA_035298145.1 Terriglobales bacterium
GCGCGTGCTGGAAGAAGCCAGCGAAGGCTTTACGTTGGCGGTGGTTTCGGAAGACGAGGCCGGCGGCGAGGACAGCATCTCCATCGACCGGCTGACCGCGCAGGGCGACATCAGCCCGATCATCCGCCTGGTCGATACCACCATCTTTACCGCTCTGCAGCGGCGCGCCAGCGACATTCACATCGAGACGCGCGACGATTCGGTGTGCATCAAGTTCCGCATTGACGGCGTGCTCACCCAGGCCATGCCGCCCATCGGCAAAGAGCATCATTCCACCATCATCTCGCGCATCAAGGTGATGAGCGAGCTGGATATCTCCGAGCGGCGCGTCCCGCAGGACGGCCGCTTCCGGGTGAAATACGGCAATCCCGAGCGCCCCATCGACTTCCGCGTGTCCATCATGCCTTCGATTCACGGCGAGGACGCCGTGCTCCGCGTGCTCGACAAAGAGTCGATGAGCGAGAAGTTTCACAAGCTGGTGCTCGACGTCGTGGGCTTTGACGCTGACGATTTGAGGAAATTCCGGCGCTACATCGCCGAGCCTTACGGCATGGTCCTGGTCACCGGGCCCACGGGTAGCGGCAAAACCACGACGCTGTACGCCGCGGTAAGCGAAATCAAGACTGAAGAAGACAAGATCATCACCATTGAAGATCCGGTTGAATACCAGATTCGCGGCATCACTCAGATTCCAGTCAATGAAAAGAAGGGCCTGACCTTTGCCCGCGGGCTGCGCTCCATCCTCCGCCACGATCCTGACAAGATCATGGTGGGCGAAATCCGAGACACCGAAACGGCGCAGATCGCCATCCAGTCGGCCCTGACCGGACACCTGGTGTTTACCACTGTCCACGCCAATAACGTGGTGGACGTGATTGGCCGCTTTCTGAATATGGGCGTCGAGCCCTACAACTTTGTCTCCGCCTTGAACTGCATTCTGGCGCAGCGGCTGGTACGGCTGATCTGCGAATCCTGTCGTACTGTGGTGCACTACCCTTCCGAAGTGCTGGAAGCCAGCGGCCTCGATCCCGGGCAGTGGTCGCAGGTACCGTTCTACGAAGGCCAGGGCTGCATTGAATGTGCGGGCACGGGATTCAAGGGCCGGACGGCGATCCACGAACTGCTCGACCTCAGCGACCGCATCCGGGAGATGATCCTGGTCAAGAAACCGACGTCGGAGATTCGCCGTGCTGCCCGTGAAGAAGGCATGCGCTTCCTGCGCGAATCGGCGCTCGACAAGGTCAGGCTGGGTATGACCACGCTGAAGGAAATCAACAAAGTCACATTCATCGAAAACATGCGGTAAAGCAGACGTCAGGCGTCGGACGTCGGCCCTCAGGCGTCAGCGAACCCCGGACTCGATCACTGCCGTGGTTCGGCGCTGAGGGCTGAGGTCCGACGTCCGAGGTCCAGGTCAGCAGTGCCCTTCCGGCTATTGTTAGGGCACGCCCTGCCGCGGTTTACTTGGTAAGATTGATATAAGCCCCAGAGATGAGCACTTTTCCAAAGTCCGGATCCAGGCCGAAGCTGGCCTGCGAAATTTCCGCTGACCGGGTACTGGTGGGCCGGGTCTCCGAGAATGGCGGCCGCAGCCTGGAAGCCTGTGCTTCCGCCGAACTGGCTCCCGGCTGCGTCGTCCCCGACCTGATCGAGGCTAACCTGCGGCAGCCCGACGCGGTGTACGAAGCCATTCGCGATACCCTGTGCAGCATCGGTGGCCGGTCGCATGACGTCATCGCAGTGCTGCCCGATGCCGCCGTGCGCGTGGTGCTGCTTGACTTCGAGACGTTGCCCTCCAAGCGCGAAGAAGCCGAAGGCGTGGTGCGCTTCCGGCTCAAGAAGTCACTGCCCTTCGACGTGGACAAGGCCAAGGTCTCCTATCATGTGCAGCCTTCCAACGTGGGCGTCCGCGTGATCGCGGCCGTGGCGCTGGCCAACGTGGTCGAGGATTACGAAGCGGCCTTTCGCCAGGC
>DATGYF010000033.1:0-5757 GCA_035298145.1 Terriglobales bacterium
GTGGCCGACAACGGCACCGAAAAGGAATACTCGGTACCGCGCGGCGTTCACATTAACGTGCAGGAAGGCGAACGGGTCAAGGCGGGCGAACCGCTGATGGACGGTCCGCTGAACCCGCACGACATTCTCGCCGTACTGGGCGAGAAGCAGCTGCAGTCTTACCTGGTGAACGAAATCCAGGAAGTTTACCGGCTGCAGGGTGTGAACATCTCGGACAAGCACATCGAGGTGATTGTCCGTCAGATGATGCGCTGGGTAAAGGTCGAGGACGTAGGCGACACCCAGTTCCTGCTGGAGCAGCAAGTGGACAAGTTCCGCTTCCGCGAGGAGAATGAGCGCGTCATCGCCCAGGGCGGCAAACCGGCCACAGGCAGGCCGTTGCTGCTGGGCATCACCAAGGCGTCACTGTCAACCGAGTCCTTTATCTCGGCGGCGTCGTTCCAGGAGACCACCCGGGTCCTGACCGAGGCATCTATTCAGGGCGCGGTGGACCACCTGCGAGGACTGAAGGAAAACGTCATCGTAGGACGGTTGATCCCGGCCGGCACCGGCATGGAGTATTACCGCAACGTGCGGCTGTCGCCAGAGATGGAAGAGGCGGCGGCCAAGGTGCAAGAGGAGGTTTCGCAGGCCTACGAGGAAGCCGAGCGGGCGCTCGAGCTGATGCGTACGGAAGGCGAAACCGAGGAACTGACGGCCGAGTAAGATCGGGAAGGCGAGGGGGCGGTTTGAATCCGCCCCTCTGCTTTTCTGGCCTTGGATTCTCGAGTTCTGCGTCCTTGAATCAATCCCATGCACGCTAACCCACAGCGATTGCAAGATCAGGAACGTAGCGGCACTTCGCAGTTGCGTGCGCTGCCCCGGCGCAATACTCTTGGGCCATTCATGTTGCGTTTTCTGCGCCTGCTTCGCCTCGCCTTTTGGCGCGCGTTTCAGCATGACGCGTTCGCCACCGCCAAAGCTGCGGCCTATTCTTCCATCCTCACTTTTTTCCCCACCCTGCTGCTGATCGGTTCCGTGCTGGCCACTTCGCGCAATACCGAGGTTTACCTGCGCGAAATTTCCGACGCGCTGGGCAAGATTCTTCCCGCGGGCGGAGCCACCGCGCTGGCGTACCTGAGGGGCACAACCCAGCGTTCGGTGGGCGTCCTGGTGACCGCCTCGCTGATTACGCTGTGGACCGGTTCCGGCGTCATGATTTCCTGGATGGAAGGGTTTCGCCGCTGCTATGAGCTGCCCAAGAGCTGGGGACTGGTGAAGGAGCGGCTGATTGCGTTCTCGCTGGTCATTCTTGCTGGAATTCCGCTGACCTTCTCCACCATCCTGGTTGCCTTCGGCAATCGCATTGAAACCCAGATCCTGTTTCAGCTGGGACACGAGTTTGGTCCTTTCATCCTGCTCATGTGGACGGCCATCCGCTGGACGATTGCGGGACTTACCAGCATCGCGGTGATGGCGCTGATTTATCACAACGCGGTCCCGCGCACCCAGCCCTGGCACAGTGTGTTGCCCGGGGCCACGCTGGCATCGGCGCTGTGGTTCCTGGCCACGACGCTGTTCGGCTGGTACCTGCAGCGTTATGCCGACTACAGCATTCTGTACGGATCGCTGGGCGTAGGCATCGCCTTGCTGGTGTGGATGTACATGATTTCGCTGGTGGTGCTGGTGGGCTCGGAGTTCAATGCCATGCTCTTTCCGCGCGCCCGGCTGGGAATCGAACTGATCGAAACCAACGCACATTTGAGAAAGCCGTAGCCGGGCAATGTAGGCGCGAGCGTCCCGCTCGTGCGAAACTATTTAAATATTGGTAACTTGTAAGATCGAACCTGGTGAGTGCGCCGGCACTCGCGGCGGTATCTCTGTACACATTGCGGTCTGTTGCGAGTCGCATCATTTGGATTTGGGATGCACGAGCGGGGCGCTCGCGCCTACATTGAAACGGGGAGAAATTGAAACCAGGGAAGCCGGATCTCGTCTCGGGTGATTTGTCAACGGAAGCCGCCATCGCAGCGCGCCGCGCTAAGATTATCTGCACCATCGGGCCGTCGTGCAATACCGAAGCCCGCCTGCGTGAAATGATGCAGTTGGGCATGGACGTTGCCCGACTGAATTTTTCCCACGGAACCCATCCTGAGCATGCGCGAAATATTGCCCGGCTGCGCCGCGCGGCGAAGCTGGAAAACCGGACGATCTGTATTCTGCAGGATTTGCAAGGCCCCAAGATCCGCACTGGACGGCTCAAAGACAGCGAGCCCGTACTGATCAAGACCAGTTCTCTGGTTACGATCACGCCCCGAGACGTTTCCGGCACTCCCCTCCTGATCTCTACTACATTTCAGGGACTGGCGCAGGAAGTGCGGCCGGGCGCGCGCATTCTGCTTTCCGACGGATTGATCGAACTCCGGGTGACGCAGGTAAGGGGCAGTGACGTGGAATGCGAAGTCGTTAACGGAGGCATGCTGGCTGAGCATCAGGGCATCAACCTGCCGGGAGCGGCGTTGTCGATTCCTGCGCTGACCAGCAAGGACCGCGTCGATCTTGAGTTTGGGCTTAAGCACGGCGTGGACATGGTGGCGTTGTCGTTCGTGCGTTCGGCGTCGGACGTGCGCACGGTGAAGGAAATTGTCCGGGAAAGCGGCCGCGATGTGCCGGTAATCGCCAAGCTGGAAAAACCGCAGGCGCTGAAGCGGCTGGAAGAAATTTTCGAAGCCGCGGATGGGGTAATGGTGGCGCGCGGCGACCTGGGAGTGGAGATGCCGGCGGAGAAGGTCCCGGTGATCCAGAAATATGTTATCCGGCGCGCGGCGGACTGGCGCAAGCCGGTGATCATAGCCACCCAGATGCTGGAATCCATGATCGAAAATCCGCGGCCCACGCGGGCCGAGGCCAGCGATGTGGCCAACGCCGTATTCGATGGCACGGATGCGGTCATGCTTTCGGCGGAGACTGCGACCGGTCTGTATCCCCGTGAGACGGTGGCCATGATGGCCAGGATCGTGGTGGAAGCGGAAAGCAATATGGCGGAGTTTACCCAGCCGCGGCGGCGCCAGCAGCGCCGTTTGTCGATTGCAGAAGCTATTTGCGAATCCATCGCGCACGCCGCCGAAGACCTGCACATGGGCGCGATCGCGGTATTCACTGAGACCGGGAACACCGCGCTGCTGATATCAAAGTACCGGCCGCAGGCGGAGATTTACGCGTTCTGCCGTACTCTGGCGGTGTGCAATCGCCTGAACTTGTTGTGGGGAGTGCAGCCCGTAGTGCGGGCGCAGGCGCTGACCGCGGACGAGATGCTGTCTGCGGCGGAACAGGAATTGCTGCGCCGCAGGCGAGTGAAAACGGGTGACGTGCTGGGAGTGGTGGCGGGAACGCAGATGGCGTCCGGGTCAACCAACTTCATGCGCCTGCACCTGGTGACGGCCGAAGAAGAGAGCAGAATTTCGCGGCCCAGGCCACGGCGCAAGGTGAGTGGGAAAAGACGGAAGTAGCGTCGGACCATTTTCCTCTTGCCGCCTGCCTTCACTCCCGTTTCGAGCGGGTTGAATTCGAAAAACCCAGTTGCAAGTGTTTAGTTCCCAGTTCTCAGTTGGTTTTGCATGACGGCTGCTTTCCACGGCTTTGGCGATGCGTCGTTCGACCCGCCGGTTCGAGGGTTCCTCTATCGTCTGCAAACTGGTGGCGATGGGCTGGTGCTGGCGCATGGCGCCGGATCAAATTCCAGTTCTTCTCTATTGACAGCGCTGGCTGGAGCGTTCGGAGGCTTGGGCATTACGGTGCTGCGCTGCGATCTTCCCTTTCGGCAAGCGCGTCCTTTCGGCCCGCCGCGGCCGGGAGACGCTGAGCGCGATCGCGATGGGCTCAGGAATGCGGTTGCGGCGTTGCGGAAACTGGGCTGCGGACGGATATTTCTGGGAGGACACTCCTACGGCGGGCGGCAGGCGACGATGCTTTGCGCGGCGGAGCCTGAACTGGTAGCGGGACTTCTTCTACTTTCTTATCCCTTGCACCCGCCGCGCAAGCCGGCGCAGCTGCGGGTGCAGCATTTGCCGGGCTTGCGAGTGCCAGCGTTGTTTGTGCACGGCACGCGCGATCCCTTTGGATCGGTGGAGGAAATGGAAGCGGCAGTGAAGATGATTCCGGCGAAGACGAGGTTATTGATTGTGGATGGCGCGGGACATGATTTGGGATTCAAGGGGAAAATGGTGCGGGATGGGGTGGTGGGGGAAATTGTGACTGCGTTTTCTGAATTTTTGGAACGATGAGTCCGTGAGGTTGGCGCTTTGCACGAGCGTGGACGCTCGCGCCTATGTTGGGTTAGTTTACCCAGCCGGATTTTGAGCCGCCGTTTTTCTTCTCTTCCTCAGGCGGGATGTAATTGCCTTGCTCGTCAAATTCCACGGTTCGGTTGTGCTTGCGCATGTAAACCTCGAACTTACGGGCAGCGCGGCGGCGCTTCCAGCGGTAGTAGTTATTGCGCATGCCGAAAAAGCTTTCACTGGCGTTGAATCCCAGGCCCTTCCGAGGAAGGAATTTCACATAGATAAAGCCGAAAAGGAGGCCTCCGAGGTGGGCGGCGTAGGCGATGTTCGATCCGCGGCCGGGGCCGGCCGCGTTAATCGCGTCGATGACGGTAAAGAAGGCAACCCCCATCACGAAATACTTGGCGCGGATGGAAAACGGTATCGGAAACAGCATGATCTCCTGGTTTCCGAACAAAATCCCGAAGGCCACCAGAATTCCGAGGACCCCGCCGGAAGCGCCTTCCGTGCTGGTGTTCGGTGATATTCCTCCCCAGCCGGTATAGGAGACCGCGATGGTGGTGAGGGCAGCCCCGATCACGCAAAATAAATAGAACTCTACAAACCTTCTGCTGCCCCATTCCATTTCCAACTGGGCGCCGAACCACCACAGCCAGAGCATATTGAGCAGGATGTGCCAAAAGCCGGCGTGCAGGAAAGAGTAGGTGACAACCTGCCAAATCCAGCCGTGCAGAACCAGGTTCGGCACCAGGGAGAAAGAATAAGAGACGACAGCGAAGACGCCGGGGCTGAGCACCGACAGCAGGGTGGTCAGGAGGAAGACCCCTGCATTCCCCAGCATGATCCACTTCACCGCCCTGGTAAAGGGCGGCAAACTCAGCGTAAGGGTGCGTCCACGAGGCATGAGGTCAGTGGGTCAATGGTAACAGGTTTCGCCTAGCGCTCAGGCTGCGGCACCACGGGCAGGCTGCGGTGTCCCATACTATCGACGGCGCGCACGGCGAAGATCACATTATCCTTCGACAGCGGCAGTGTGGCGCGGGTAACATTCCCAGCCGGCTGGGCGTGTTCCCATTCCGGGCTAGTGGTGTCGCGCCACAGGATTTCGTAGGAAGCGCTGCCCGCCGAAGCCTCCCAGGTCAGGGTGGAGTCATTTTCCAGCTCTTTGGTCTGCAGCCGGACCCTGGCGGGCGGAGCGGGCGCCGAAGCCAGTGATGCCAGAGTTGCCGCATTGAGCCGCGCCACATCTGCAACATAATCAAAATTGACGAACCTGGGGAGGTCGCCGTATTCGATGCCATTTTCGGTGCGCACATTCTGGTGCTGGTGGTTGTAGTCTTCGCGGTACTCAGTGAATCGGACGGCCGCGTATCCCTGCTGGTTGAAGGAATAGTGGTCTCCGCCGCGCAGATAACGGTCCAGCCGGAACACCAGCAGCGGCTGGGCTGCGGTCTGGTAAGTACGGCTGACTTCGGCGATGTAACGGGCCAACAGGCGG
>DATGYF010000034.1:0-4437 GCA_035298145.1 Terriglobales bacterium
CTGAGCCTTGTCATCCACCCGGCGCCGTTGACTGTGCCATCGATTACACGCGAATCAAACCAGTACGAGGCTTCACCCAATCCCATTACGCCCAGGCGTACGTCTCCCACTTTGCGGCGGCCGGTGAAGGCGTAGTCGTAGGCTTCGTCCACGTAGTATTTGTTGAGCAGGACGGTATAAAGGTGTGGCGACGTTTCGGCGATGGGCTCGGCGTAGCCTTTGCCGGCATCGCGATAAGCCTTCCAGGCCATGCCGAATCCGGCCACCGCGGCGGCGATCGAGAAGATCATAAGGAAATATTCCACCGGACTGGTGTGCTCTTCCTCTTTTCGCCCGGCTGCCAGCTGGGTGGATTCGCCCTCAGCCTGCAGGACTGGCGCTTCACGCGCAAAGACGGGCTCCAGGAATTTTTCGAAACGATTCGATCCGCCCAGGCTGTGCGGCCAGCCCAGCCATCCGGCACTGATGGCGCAGAGAGCGAGGATGATCAGAGGGACGGTCATCGATTTCGGCGATTCGTGGATGTGGTGCTCCACTTCGTGGCTCATCCGGGGCTGGCCGTGAAAGGTGAGGAACATCAGGCGGAACATATAGAACGCGGTCATCAGCGCGGTCACGTAACCCACCAGCCACAACAAGCGGTAGGCCCCGCCTTCGGAAGTCCAGGCCTGCCACAGGATTTCGTCCTTCGAGAAAAAGCCGGCGAAGGGCGGAATGCCTGCTATCGCAAAAGTCGCGATGAACATGGTCCAGTGAGTAATCGGGATGCGGCGGTGCAGGTCACCCATGTTGCGCATGTCCTGCTCGCCACTCATGGCGTGGATTACCGATCCCGCGCCGAGGAACAACAGAGCTTTAAAGAAGGCGTGAGTGAAGACGTGAAATGCGCCCGCCGCGAATGCGCCCACCCCGAGGGCGAGGAACATGTATCCCAACTGAGACACGGTGGAGTAGGCCAGCACGCGCTTGATGTCGTTCTGCACCAGGGCAATCGTAGCGGCAAATAGCGCGGTGAAAGCGCCGATGATCGCCATGGTCTTCATCGAACCCGGGGCTAGAACGAACAACGCATTCGAGCGCGCCACCATATACACGCCGGCCGTGACCATGGTTGCGGCGTGGATCAGGGCGGAAACCGGCGTCGGACCTTCCATGGCGTCGGGTAGCCAGACATAAAGCGGAAGCTGCGCGGACTTGCCGCAGGCGCCGACGAACAGCAGCAGCGTGGCGGCGGTGATGATGGGATCGCCGATGGCGAAGTGTCCGCTGCGCGCCATGTGCGTAATTTCCGTCAGACGCAGCGAGCCGAAATACCAGGCGATGGTGAACATGCCGAGCAGGAAGCCGGCATCACCGATGCGGTTGACGATGAACGCTTTGTTAGCCGCCGTGCTGGCCGAGCCGCGATGAAAATAGAAACCGATCAACAGATATGAGCACAGGCCCACGCCCTCCCATCCCACAAACATCAGGACGTAGTTGTTCGCCAGGATGAGGGTGAGCATGGAGAACATGAATAGGTTGAGATATCCGAAGAAGCGATAGTAACCGCCCTCGTGCGCCATGTAGCCAATGGAATAAATATGGATGAGCGTGCCGACGCCGGTGACGAAGAGCAGCCAGATGGCGGAAAGTGGATCGAGCAGGAAGCCGGCATCGGCGTGGAATGCGGCCGGAGTGCCGTCGTGTTTGATGTAGTTCATGTGGCCGGTATCGGTGCCCAGCCAGGTGTAAACAATTCTCTCGAAGGGCTTGCCCGGGTTGTCGTGGGCGTATCCGTTGTACTGCCAGACAGCCAGGCACGCAAAAACGAAGGCCAGAGCCACTGCGCCGACGCAGACCGCACTGACCGTCTGCTTTTGCAGCTTGCGGCCAAAAAAGAACATGATGGCCGCGCCGGCGGCGGGAAGCAGCGGGACCAGCCAGATGTTATTGAGGAAGAACATTTTCAGTCGTCAGTCGTCAGCTTCTAGCTGCTGGCTTCTAGCTAGTCGCCAGAAGCCAGTGGCTGGAAGCTCTCCTACCATTTCATCAAGTCCACTTCGTCGATGTTCACCGTTTCTTTATTGCGGAAGAACGCGATCAAGATTCCCAGTCCGACTGCGGCTTCCGCGGCTGCGTCGGTGATTACAAAGATGGCAAAGATTTGTCCGTGCAGACCCCATATGCGGGAGAACGCCACCAGATTCAGGTTCACCGCGTTCAGGATCAGTTCGATGGACATGAGCACGATGACTACGTTGCGGCGGGTCAGCACGCCGATGACGCCCAGGATGAAGAGGGCGGCAGCGACCACGAGATAGTGGATGGTAGATATTGGAGCCATTTCAGCTTCTAGCTTCTGGCTCTGGCTTCTAGCTAGGCGCCAGGAGCCAGAAGCTGCCTTCTAGATCCTCTTCTTTGCCATCACAACCGCTCCGATGATCGCCACCAGCAACAGTAGCGAGGCAATCTCGAAGGTAAACATATAGTTGCCATATAGCAGGACTGCGACCTGCTGGGTGTTCGACGTTTCCGGCATCTGGATGGCGCGGTCGGGGAACAGCGCCCTGCCTTTGACATACACCAGCACGAACAACGCGCCCAGGGCTATCGCGGCCGCCAGTCCCACCAGCCATTGTTTGTTGAATTGATCTTCTTTTTGTGACTTCTCGATGTTGACCAGCATGATCACGAACAGGAACAGCACCATGATGCCGCCGGCGTAGAGAATGATCTGGACGCCAGCGACAAATGGGGCGTACAGCATCAGGTACAGGGCTGCCTGCCCGAGTAGGGAAACGATCAGGGCCAGGGCGGAGTGCACCGCATTCTTGCGGGTGATGACCAGCACGCCGCTCAGCACGGTCAGTGCTGACAGGAAATAAAAGAAGAATGTTGTTGCTACTGGCGCCATATTTTTCCTGCTTTAAGACCCTGCCGAGCTTTGCTCGGCTGGGCGGGTGGGACACCTGCCCCCTACGTGCTCGTGGTGATTCAGAACAATATTCCTGCAACCGCGGTCAGAACCAGCACGCCGATTCCCAACGGGAGCAGGACTTTCCATCCTACTTTCATCAGTTGATCGAAGCGGTAGCGCGGGAATGTGCCGCGGTACCAGATGTACATGTACATCGAAAGCGCGACCTTCGCGCTGAACCAGAAAATGTCCTGGATGCGATCACGCACCGCCGGAAGGAAAAGGATGATGCCGATCAGCGCCAGGACCGCGCCGAATCCGCCCAGGCCGATAGTTTGCACTTTGAAGTACGGATGTTTGGGCATGCGGGCGGTGTTGTAGAAAGTCATGGCGGCGAGAAACAGGAAGGCCAGGCCGGGAACCAGCGAGAACACCAGGTCCCAGGTTTCGCCGCTCAGGGCGTTGGGGAAGGGACGCATCCATCCCCCCAGCCATAACGTCACCGCAATGGATGAGACCGCAATCATGGCCGAATACTCGGCCAGGAAGAAGAGCGACCAGCGGAATCCGCTGTATTCGGTGTGGAAACCGGCGGTCAGTTCGGACTCAGCCTCGGGCAGATCGAAAGGCGCACGATTGGTTTCCGCAACCATCGCGACGGCGAAGATAAAGAACGCGATCAATCCCAAGGGAAAAAACTTGAAGGCGAACCAGACCTGCTGGGCTTGCTGGGCCTGGACGATTCCGATCATGCTCAGGGTGCCGATGCCTTCTTTATTCAGGCTGGTCATCAGCACCGCCGAAACTACTGCCAGGCCCATCGCGATTTCGTACGATACCATCTGTGCGCTGGACCGGAGAGCGCCCATCAGAGGGTAGTGGGAATTGGACGCCCAGCCGGCCATGACCACGCCCAGCACGCTGAGGGACGAAACGCCCAGCATGAAGAGTATGCCGATATTCATGTCGGTGACGGCGTGGGTGGGGCCGAACGGCACAACGATGAAGACGGTGAATGCGGTAATCACTACGATGAGCGGGGCGACCCAGAACACCCACGGATCGGCCTCGGCGGGCATGATGTCTTCCTTGATCAGGAGCTTGAGCGCGTCGGCGATGGGCTGCAGCAGGCCATGGGGGCCGACTCGCATGGGACCGAGACGGACCTGCATGTGCGCCAGAATTTTCCGCTCCAGCCAGTTCATGGCGATGACAGCGACCGACAAGCCCAGAAAGATCAGGACAATATAGACGAATGCCCAGAACATGTTGCCGGCGGACCCGGGGGTGAGCTCGCTTTTGAAATACGAAGTGATGTAATCGAGCATCAGCGGTCCACCTCGCCGAGAACGATGTCCAAAGTTCCGATAACAGCGATGACATCAGCAACGAGCGCACCGCGCACCATCATGTCGAGGGCCTGCAGGTTTACGAAGGACGGCGGACGCACGCGAACCCGGTAGGGCTGCGTGGAGCCATCGCTGACGATGAAGTATCCCAGTTCGCCTTTGGGGGCCTCGATGGAGTGATAGATCTCG
>DATGYF010000035.1:0-10136 GCA_035298145.1 Terriglobales bacterium
CGAAGCTGGACTGCAGGAACTGGCCCGCAGCGGCATCACGTCCGCGCAGGACAATTCCGATTCCGGCGATTCGAAACTTTCCTGGGATGATTTCCAGATCTTCGAAGAAATTGAGCGTGAAGGCAAGCTCACCGCGCGCATCACGGAATGGCTGCCGTTCAACGACCCTTTGCCGGTGTTGCAGGAGCATCGCGCGGCGCACCCAAAATCGGACAACCTGCTGCACACCGGCATGCTCAAGGCCTACATGGATGGATCGCTGGGTTCGCGCACCGCCGCGCTGCTCGAGCCCTACGCCGATGATCCCACCAATTCCGGATTGCCACAGTATGAACAGGACGTCCTCACTCGATTGACGAAAGAGCGGGTGAACGCCGGATTCCAGATCGGCTTCCACGCCATCGGCGACAAGGGTGTGCAGATGGCGCTGGACGCCTTCGCCGCCGCCACTTCAGATCGTGTGGAAACAGACCGTGTGGGGACGGGTCTCCGACCCGTCCAGGCCGAGCAAAGCTCGGCTAAACCTGGCTCCGGCTCAGTCCCGGACCTCCGCCTGCGCATCGAGCACGCCCAGGTCACGAACCCTTTGCAGGTGGCAAAGTTCAAGCAGCTAAAAGTGATCGCCTCCATGCAACCCAACCATCTGCTCACCGACATGAACTGGGCCGAGGCCCGGCTGGGGCCGAAGCGCGCGGCGCACTCCTATGCCTGGGCGGAATTTCTGAGAAAGGGAGTGACCCTGGCTTTCGGGACTGATTATCCCGTCGAACCGGTCACGCCGTTCCGCGGACTCTACGCCGCCGTGACCCGCAAGAGCGAAGACGGGAAAAAGGAATACTATCCCGAGCAAAAACTGAACATGGAACAGGCCATCGCCGCCTATACCACCGGTTCGGCGTTCGCCGAATTTGCCGAGAAAGACAAAGGCACGCTGGCCCCCGGCATGCTGGCCGACCTGGTTGTGCTGGATATGGACATCACCTCCGTGGTCCCGGAGAAAATCTTGGGAGCCAAAGTGCTGCGCACGGTTGTCGGCGGCAAGACGGTGTACCTGGCTAAATAGAGGAATTGTCGAATTTTCGGATTGCCGGATTGTCGAATTTAAAATCTCGCCATCTGCCATTTATGCGGGATTTCAATCCGTCAATTCAACAATCCTGAAATCCGACAATCCCTCCCGGCCCTAACTCGTTTGTTACTCTAGCCCTGTGTCGCGCTCGCTCAAAGCCCACATTCTTCTGGTTCTGGTCACTCTGATCTGGGGCTCGAATTTTGTCATCATCAAGAATGCTCTGGTGGACATTTCTCCGCTGTTCTTCAACGCTGTCCGCATGAGCCTGGCGGCGGTGGTTCTGGCCGTCGTTTTCTATCGTGAGTTGGGACGCTTTACTGCCTCCTCTTTGCGTTCGGGTTTCCTGGTGGGAGTTTTTCTGTTTGTGGGAAACGAACTGCAGACCGTGGGCTTGAAATATACGACGCCATCGAAATCAGCTTTCCTGACCGGGGTCTCGGTCGTGCTGGTGCCCGTATTGCTCGCTGTGTTCTGGAAGCGCGGCCTGAATCGCTGGACCGCCGCCGGCGTGGTCCTCGCGTTTGCCGGCTTGTACCTGCTGACGGTGCCATCGTCGGCCAGCGGTGGTTTCAATCTGCGAAGCATGAATCAGGGCGACCTGCTTACTCTGGGCGCGGCCGTGGTATTTGCCTTTCACATCATTTTCATCGAGCACGCTACCCGCACCCAGGGATGGCAGCAGATCACGGTGGTGCAGGTTGCAGTGACCGCGCTGCTGATGATCCTGACCGTTCCAGTGGCGGAGAAGGTTTACGTGGTCTGGTCTCCGGGGGTGATCTGGGGAATTGGCATCACGGGATTTCTGAGCCTGGCCCTGGCGTTTGCCATTCAGGCCTGGGCGCAGCAATTCACTCCGGCCACCCACACCGCGCTGATCTTTACCCTGGAGCCGGTGTTTGCCTGGATCACGTCATTCATCTTTCTCGGAGAACGGCTGGGCGGCCGTGCCGGGGTTGGAGCGGCATGCATTCTTGCCGGGCTGCTGATCTCGGAAGAAAAGGCAGGCACGGAGTCGATGGCGGTTTCTCCCGACCACGCGGCGGTTCCCAGCCAGCACGGGTAGGAATTGCCATTGCACACTTAGGGGCGGGTGTCCTCACCCGTCCGGCGGAGCAAAGCTCCGCAGGCTGGCTGGTTGGATTCCTCAAAACCGAGGCGCGATTTCGCTCGAGTATGGACAAAACCCAGGCGAGCTGCGCTCGCCCGCACGGGCGGGACGCCCGCGCCCACATTGCGGTCTGCGGCCGCAACACTTTTCTTCCAATCGGCGTCTAACTTACTGTGACTGCCATGGGCGGGAAGGTATAATCGACACGGCAGACAATATCTGGAGGAAGTCATTATGAATCAGCGCGCAAGCGCTCTTTGGGTACGTTTGAAGGCGAACCGCCTCGCGTACAGTATTTCGATCCTGATTACGTTGACCGTCGGTATCCTGATCGGGACCGTGATCTCCTCCGGAGTGAAGGGCCAGGACAAGAAATCATCCTCCTCGGATGCGGCCATGTTGAGCGTGCCCTCGCCGCAGATGCTCTCCAACCAGTTCTCGCAGATCTCGAAACAGCTCGAGCCCAGCGTGGTCAACATCAACACCGAATCAACCATCAAGACCCCGCGGCGGCGCCGTGGCGCTCCCAATGGCGACGATGATGCCAATCCATTTGACGACTTCTTTGACCGCTTTTTCGGAGGCCAGGGCGGACAAGGTGGGCAGGGCCCGGGAGGCGGCGCCATCCGCGAGCGTTCTCTCGGCTCGGGCGTGATTGTGGACCCGAAAGGCTACATCGTCACCAACCGGCACGTGGTGGAGAAGGCCGACCGGATTCGGGTGCGCCTGCAGGACGATCCGCCGGGCGTGCTGCACGAAGCCAAGGTCATCGGATCAGACCAGGAAACCGACCTGGCCGTCATCAAGATCGAAGGCGACAAGCCCTTCCCCGTTGCCAAACTGGGCAATTCCGACAGCATGCAAGTGGGAGATTGGGTGCTGGCTGTAGGCAGTCCGTTTGGATTGCAGGAAACGGTGACTGCCGGAATCGTCTCTGCCAAGGGCCGCAACATCGTTCCTCAGCGCCAGTTCCAGTCGTTCATTCAGACGGACGCAGCCATCAATCCCGGCAATTCCGGAGGTCCGCTGGTGAACATGGCGGGCGAGGTGATCGGCATCAACACCGCAATCCTCACCGATACCAACGCCTACGCCGGCGTGGGTTTTGCCCTGCCCTCAAACACCGTGGCCCAGGTTTACAACCAACTGGTCGGGCCCGACCACCGGGTATCCCGCGGCTCGATCGGGATCATGTTTAACGCGCTCGACAATCCCGCCATCGCGAGGGTGTACGGAACCGGCTCTGGCGTGACTATTTCAGATGTCACCCCGGGCAGTCCGGCGGAGCAGGCTGGCCTGAAGGTGGGCGACACGATTGTGGCCGTGGACAGCAAGACGGTGAAGAACGGCGATGAACTGGTTGCCGATATCGCCGCGCGCAAGCCGGGCTCCAAGATCACGGTTGGATTCATTCGCAACGGCAAGAAGCAGGAAGCCACGGCCACCGTGGCCGACCGGGCCAAGCTGTTCGCCGCCCGCCTGGGTGACGAGGAGGAAGGCGGCCCCGAGGCTGGACCGAAAGAAAGCAAACTTGGAGTCACGGTTCAGACCCTGACCCAGGAGATGGCGGATCGCCTCGACGTTCCCGCAGGCAAAGGTGTGATTGCCAAGGATGTGAAGGCGGGATCGTTTGCCGAGGATGTGGGCTTGAGCCGGGGCGATATCATCCTCGAAGTCAACCGGCAGGCGGTGGACAACGAGGAGCAGTTTACCCGCGTTGTAGCCACGCTCAAGAGCGGACAGGATGTCGTGTTCCTGGTACGCCAGCGGGGCGCCGGCCGCCAGGGCGGAACCATCTTTCTGGCCGGTACACTTCCGTAACCCGAAGCTGGCACAAAGAGGGCTGGTGCTGGAGGCGGGAATGGTTTACCCTGCCTCCTCGATCAGGAAGTCCTGGTAACCGGGCAGGTAGTTACTTCTGACCACGATTGTGAAGCTTGGCGGCTCCATTTCGACCGTGTGCTTGAGCGCGGGCTGTGCTGTGCTCCTGGCCTGCAGCGCGCTTTTGGCGCAGACCCACAGCAAGGCGCCGGCGGGAACCAGGGACAGGGCGAAATTGCAGAGTGTATCCGCTCATCCCGGCACTCACAAGAACAAGAAAGCGCGCAAGACCGCAAAATCGCGCAAGCGGGGCCAGCAGAAGATCGACAGCAGTCGCGCCCGCGAAATCCAGGAAGCGCTGATTCGCGAACACTATCTCGAGGGCACTGCCTCCGGAACCTGGGACGCGAAGTCGCAGAGCGCCATGCAGCGCTATCAGTCCGATAATGGCTGGCAAAGCAAGACGGTCCCAGATTCCCGCGCCTTGATCAAACTGGGGTTGGGCCCCAACCACGATCATCTGCTGAACCCGGAAAGCGCAATGACCTCGCAACCCGAACCGCTCCACGCTGAACCGATGCTGGAGCAGACCTCCAACATGACCACCCAACCGCAGAAATAGGCGTCAGACCTCGGACGTCAGACTTCAGACCTCAGATTTTAGCTTTCGGACTTTTCAACCTCGGCCGTGTCATCCTGAGCGAAGCCGCTTCTTCGCTTGCGAAGAAGCGGAGAGTCGAAGGACCCCTATACCTCGTGCGTGCTCGACGAGCGCGTTGCATTTGGCAACCTGCACAAACGAGCTTTTGAGCACAAGTATTCACGTTGCAAGTCCACCGATGAATACGATGTAAGCCGCCTCCTACGATGAGGTTCACCAAGCGATTGAGCGCGAGAAACAGCGAAAGCGAGGATAGGGGTGCTTCGACTGCGGATGAGCGGTCGCAAGCGACCACTCATCCTCCGCTCAGCATGACAGATTTCTTCGGGGAGTGAAGATTGCAGCTCAGCTGAATTCTGCCGGCTGACCACTGAAGTCTGACGTCTGAGGTCTGACGTCCGAGGTCCGACCGCCGACAGCCTGCCTAGCGGTCGTTCTTCTTCATCGCTGGGTTGGGAAAATACGGCAGAGGTTTGTCGCTGATAATGGCGCGAGGGTTCCCATCTACCAGCGCCTGGGCGACTTTCTGGCTGCAGAGTTTCGCGACCTTGTCTCGCGCGGCGGAGAGCGACGGAGGACGATGCTTGGTGTCGTGGGCATCGGTGGCCAGCACGTGTACGGCGTCTCGTTCGAGCAGCCATTCAGCAGCGCGCATCACCTTCTGTCCCCAGCCTCCAGTCACCGCCGAAGCCGTCACCTGTACTACGCAGCCCTGGTCCACCCATGCCAGCACTCGCAGCGGTGTCTCTTGCAGAATCGGATTGCGCTCGGGATGTGTCAGCACGGGCGTGACCCCAATGTCGGCCATGCGGGTGAAGCACTCGTTGATTTGGGTGGGAATGCTGTAGTTGCTCAACTCCACCAGCAGATAGTGGCTGCCTTCGATGGTGTAGCGCTCCGGTGAAATCATGACGTCCTGCAGGTTGTCATATGAAAGATGGAAATCGCAGCCCAGGCTGAGGCGCGGGGTCTTGCCCACCAGCACCTGTAGATACTCCAGGTGCTTGGCCAGATTCTGCCGGTTGTACTGAAAGCGCTCGTTGGCATGCGGAGTGGCGACGATGTGTTCGATGCCGTCATCCGCCGCCATGCGGCACATTTCCAGCGACGTGTCCCAGGACTTCGGGCCATCGTCAACTTTAGGCAGAATGTGGCAATGAATATCGATCACGTGGACGGCCGAGGGGAGAAAGCGGCCACTTAATTTAAGCAGATTTTCATCGAAAGGCCAAGCCGCACGCGCGTCTATATTCTTCCTAAATCTCACGTGGGCGCGAGTGAACCGCTCGTGCCGACGCCTCGCCCTTGGTAACCTGCCGCGCCCGGTTACCTTGGTTACCAAATCTCAAGAATGCTCCTATCTGCTCATGGTAAGCACGACGCGGAAGCGGGCCCGTCCACTGATCATCTGATCGTAGGCTTCTGCGACTTTCTCGAGCGGATAGCGTTCGATCATGGGGCGAACTCCGGAGAGCGAACTGAACTGCAGCGTATCCTCTGAATCTTTCGCTGTACCCGAGGGCCATCCCCGAACCGTTCGCCGGGTAAAGATGAGTTGCAGTGGGGTGATGCTGAGGGGTTCGAGGCCGGCGCCGACAATGACCAGCTTTCCGTCCGGCCCCAGTCCATCGACCAAGGCGGAGATCGCCCTAGAATCCGGCGCGGTGGCCAGAATCACAGCCGCGCCGCCCAAGGCTTTCAGTGCGGCCGCTGGGGCGCCGGCGTCTGAATCAATGTATTGATGAGCGCCCAGTTGTTTGACCAGGGCTTCCTTGTCTCCGCCGCGGCCGATGGCCACGGTACGGAAGCCCATCTGGCGCGCGAACTGAATCCCCAAATGCCCCAGGCCGCCGATGCCCTGTACCGCCACCAGATCACCGGCGCGGGCTCCCGCATTGCGCAGCGAGTTGTAAACAGTGATGCCGGCGCAGAGCAGCGGTGCGGCTTCATCCGCGGGTAAATCATCGGGCATGGCCGCGACTGCCTCTGCCGGGACCACTACGTACTCGGCGTAGCCGCCATCGTAGCTGATGCCGGTAATCTTCTCGACCTGGCAGAGAATGAAATTACCGCGACGGCAGGGGTCGCAGACAAAGCAGTGCCCGCCATGCCAGCCCACGCCCACGCGCTGGCCAGGTTTCCATTGCGTGACATCATCGCCGACGGCGTCGATGCGTCCGGCAATCTCGTGGCCCGGAACCCGCGGGTATTGCAATCCGGGAAAGCCCGATTGCTTCACGATGGCATCACTGTGACAGACGCCGCAGGCCTCTACCTTGATTCTGACCTGCGCCCGCCCGGGCTCTGGAATGGGGCGTTCCACTATTTCGAAATTTCCACCCGGTTTGCTGACTTGCGCGACTTTCATGACCCTTCCTCAACCTTCAGTAACTGTAAACCATGAGGGTGCCCCGTCCTCGTCTCTCCGTTTTTCGGAGAGACAGGGCGGGGAAGTTTTCGCGGACTTACGCCTCTGTACGAGCGGGACGCTCGCGCCCACACCTGGATTACTTGTATCTTTCCGTGATGAAATCCGCGATTGAACTGTAAGCCCGGGTCAGCGTCGGTTCATCGGGCAGAAAAACGATGCGGAAGTGACGGGTGCCGGCTTTCTGGCCAAAGCCGGAACCGTGCACCACCAGCACGTGTTTGGCGCGGCACAATTCTTTTACGAAGACGTCGTCGCCTTCCGGAATTTCGATGCGAGGAAAGGCGTAGAACGCCCCCCGGGGAGACACACAGCTCACACGCGGAGTTGAATTGCACCACTGGACCGTCAGATCGCGCCGGGCGCGAAGCTTGTTGCGTACTTCCACCAGGTGGTCCTGGGGCCCGTCCAGTGCGGGTTTAATGGCGTACTGTTCGGGGTGGTTGGCGCACAGGCGCGCCCGCAGCAGACGATGAATGCCTTCCACGTAGGGCTTCACCGCGGCCGCCTCGCCGCTGACCACTCCCCATCCGATGCGCCAGCCGGGCGCAAGATAATTTTTCGACAGCCCGCCAAAAGTCACGACCGGCACATCGGGGGCGACGGCCGCGATCGAGATGTGTTCTGCTTTTTCGCCGGAGTCGAGAATCAGCTTGTCGTAAATCTCGTCGGCGAAAATGACCAGATTGTTACGCCGCGCCAGCTCCGCCAGTTGCTCCAGCATGCGGCGGGAACACATTGCGCCGGTGGGATTATTGGGATTGATCAGGACGATGGCCCGGGTCTTCGCATTGATCTTGCGCCGCAGATCGATCAGATCCGGCTGCCAGGCGTCGTCTTCGTTCAGATCGTACGGCGTGACCGCAATGCCGAGTTTGCAGAGCACGGCGGAGTAGAGCGGGTAATCCGGGCTGGGAGTCAGAACATGCTCGCCGGGATTGACCAGGGCGGTCAGGCAGACATCCACGGCTTCGCTGGCGCCTGAAGTCACGAACGCGTCCTGCACCGTGGAAATGCCCTTGCGCGCCGCCTCATTGCGGATGGCCTCGAGAGCCTCTGGAATGCCCGGCGACGGCGCATATCCGTTCTTGTTCTCCTGCATCGCCTTGTGGACGGCTTCGATCAGGTGCGGCGGAGTTTTGAAATCAAAAATGTTGGGGTCGCCGACGTTGAGCGCTAGGACCTTGTGGCCCTGGCGCGTGACTTCGTCGGCCACCGACGCCAGATCGCGAATAGCGTAGCGGACGTTGTCGAGGCGCTGGGCGGCGGCGATTTCGCGAAGGTGGGCGCTGGGCATGAGGTTCCGTCTAAAGCAAAGCTTTTAACCGCAAAGGACGCAAAGACCGCCGCAAAGTTCGCAAAGGAGTTCCCCGATTAGGGCGGCCTACGACCAAAGGGCAATGACTGACGACCGACTACTGACGACTGACGACCGCTTCAATCCACTCTATCGATCTGCGCTTTCTGCAGGCGGTCGGAGTAATCCACGTACACCGCTTTCCACTCGGTGTAGAAATCAATCGCGCCCATGCCGCCTTCGCGATGTCCGTTGCCCGTGGCCTTCACTCCGCCGAAGGGCAGGTGGACTTCGGCGCCGATGGTCGGCGCGTTGATGTAGGTAATTCCGGCATGCAGATCGCGCATGGCGGTAAACGCCTTGTTCACGTCCTTGGTGTAGAGCGCGGACGATAGGCCGTACTCGATGCCGTTGGCAATGGCAATCGCATCCTCCAGGTCTTCACAGGGGATGATGGAAACGACCGGCCCGAAAATTTCTTCCTGAGCGATGCGCATTTTAGGATCAACATCGACGAACACCGTTGGCTCCATGAAGTAGCCGTGCTGGTATTCGCCCTGGTCGAGGCGGTTGCCGCCGCACTTCAGCTTCGCCCCTTCGGATTTACCGATTTCCACGTAGCTGAGATCGGTCTTGAGCTGAGCTTCGTTGACTGCCGGTCCCATCTCTGTGCTCTCGTCCAGACCGTTGCCGACTTTCAGGCGCCTGGCGTGATCGACGTAGCGCTCCACAAACTCGGCGTAGACGCCCTTCTGCACAATGATGCGGCTGGTGGCAGTACAGCGCTGCCCGGTGGTGCCGAAGCCGCCCCACAGGCCGCCTTCGATGGCGAGATCAAGGTTCGCGTCGTCCAGTACGATCATTGGATTCTTGCCGCCCAGTTCCAGCGAGCAATGCTTGAAACTCTTGGCGGCGGTGGTGCCAACAATGCGGCCGACCGCGGTCGAACCCGTGAGCGAGATGGCGCGGACTTCAGGGTGCTCCATCAGTGGGCCGCCCACTTGCGGACCGAATCCGCTGACAATGTTGATCACGCCCTTCGGGACGCCTGCATCGGACAGCGTGCGCACCAGGTTGTAAGTGGAAAGTGGCGTGTCCTGCGCCGGCTTGATCACACAGGTGTTGCCGCAGACGATGGCGGGCAGCAGTTTCCACGATGGAATGGCCATGGGGAAATTCCACGGCGTAATCATGCCGCACACCCCGATCGGAGTTCTCACTGCCATGGCGAATTTGTTGGGCAGCTCTGAGGGCGTAGTGGGCCCGAACATGCGGCGTCCTTCGCCGGCGAAGTAGTAAGCGGTGTCGATGGCTTCCTGGGTGTCGCCGCGAGTTTCCTTGAGGATCTTGCCCATCTCGCGAGTCATGTCGCGGGAGTATTCTTCCTTGCGCTCGAGCAGCATCTCGGCGGCGCGAAAGACGATCTCGGCGCGACGCGGAGCGGGCACCAGGCGCCACTTGGCGAAGGCTCGGCTGGCGGCCTCGACCGCGGCGTCCACATCGGCTTTGGCGGATTTCTGGAAGATGCCGACCACGTCGCGCGTATCGGCGGGATTGCGGTTTTCGAAAGTCTCGCCGGTCGAGGATTCCACCCACTCGCCGTCAATAAAGTTCTTGTAAACCTTGGTGGTTGCAGTGCTGCCCAGCGCGGGCGGGCTGGTGAGTGTATCAGTTGCCATAAAAAGTCTCCTGAGTCGCAGGGAAGAATGCGTGAGCCTCTATGCTACAGGCGGGGCTGAGGGTGCGGCA
>DATGYF010000036.1:0-6737 GCA_035298145.1 Terriglobales bacterium
CGCACGCTGAGGCTCCGGTCTTGGATTATTGGGCAAACGCACCCACGAAGGCGCTGCGTTTGCCGTGAAGACTCCACGATACTCCCAGGCCTGGCCCTCGGTAAGCGTCCGTGAGAGCCACGGCAGGCATGGAATGCGTCAACTCGGTCAGGGGCGGGTAGTAGGTGACTTCATTGCCGCACAGGTGGTCATTTTCCCCAATGGAGCGCGTCTGCACCGTGGCAAACTCGCCTGCGCGAAACACGGCGGCGCCGTGGTGCTCGGCGTTTACCACCAGCTCCATCTGCACTGGAATTACTTGCGAAATGTTCTTCAACAACTCACCCCCCATGTGCTGGGCAAAGCTGGCGAGGGCGCCGCGCTGCTGCGCGCTGGCCTGGTCGTCCACCAACAGTACGGCATTGGCCGGATAAGGGTTCTCGTAGGGATCGCCCAGGGTACCCTTGGCGCGTACCGCGGCGGCGACGGTAAGCCCCTGCAGCAGGACACCGTTCCAGCTGCCGCTCCGGATGTGCCAAGCCAGGATGGCCTCATTGCCGACGAGATTCACCTCGCCATTGGCGAAACACTGACCCGTGTACACGTCGGCGGAGCGGGTCTCGAGATAATCACCGCGAATCTGCTGGGCGGTGGAAACTGAAACCAACAGAACGAGAAACAAAGCGACTGGCAGGTGATAACGCATACGAGACTCCTTCGTACCAGTTTCTCCTGATTGTCCTACACGAACCGGCAAAGAGGAAAGGGCGCTAAGCGCATTTTCCCGAACCGTGGCAGCCGCGCGACTTGGAGCAGCAGTTGCCGGGCTCGGCCAGTTCGCCGTCCGGGCCGATGCAAGTCTGCGTGTGCAGGCACCAGAACAGGCCGTCATTACACGCGGGCACAGTGGGATCGGCCTCGGCCAGGATGAATTGACCCTTCCAACGTAATGCGGAACAGAGGTTCGGGTGATTCGTGTTAAAGCGATCGGCTTCGCTGATCACGCGGCACCTCCGTGTGCGGCTTTCAAGATGGCGCGCTTCAGCGCCACCCGGGCAAGCTGCACTTTGTATCCATTACTGCTTAGTGGAGTCGCGCGCTGCAGAGCGGCTTCGGCAGCCTTCTGCGCGCTTTCCTCGTTCACCGGCTGTCCCTGGAGGGTCTGCGCGGCTTCAGGTGAAAGCCAAGGGACGGGGGCGACGTATCCCAACACAACCCGGGCCGTTTGTACCTTGGAGCCGCTCATCTTGAGCGCAACGGCGGCGAGCGCAAGTGGCCAGTCGAACGCTTCCCTCTGGCGGATTTCGTAATGCGCAGCCTTTACGCCCGTTGCCGGCGGGACCAACACTTCGGTGACGACTTCGTTCGGTCGCAGATCGTGCTCGCGTTCGCCTTCGGCTTTGGGGATCACGAAAAACTTCTCTAGTGGCAGCTCGCGCTTCCCATTCGGACCCTCCATCCGAACCATGGCGCCATAGGCGATCAACACCGGAACGACAGTGGAGGGACTGACGAACTTGGCGGGACCGTCGTTGCCGAGAATAGCGTGATAGCGATTCTCGCCGGCCGCCACCAATTCTCGGCCGGTCTCGTCCTTGGGCAACAAACCTAGACCGTTGCGGAAATACCAGCAGCGCGGGCGCTGGCAAAGATTGCCGCCCAGAGTGGCCAGATTACGAATCTGAGGGCTGGCGGCTTCGATCAGGGCCTCGGCCAACGCGGGATAGGTCTTCTTCACTTTCGCATCGTCGGCGAGATCACCGAGAGTGGTGAGAGCCCCGATGCGAAGTCCCTGCGCGCTCAAGGAAACGCCGCGGAGATCCTTGATCTCCTTGATGTTGATAAGCCGTTTGGGAGCGACTACGTCATCCTTCATCAGGGCGAGCAGGTCGGTTCCGCCCGCAAGAATTTCCGTGTTGCCCCAGGCCGTACCGAGCAAGCTGACGGCCTGCGCGCTGCTGCTGGGACTCACATACTCAAAGGGCCGCATCAGGCACCTGCCTTCTGTCCCAGAGCCGCCAGAACGCGGTCGGGTGTGAGTGGAAGGAACGGAACGCGAACACCAATGGCATTGGCGACCGCGTTGGAGATAGCGGCGCCCGGCGATATCACGGGCGGTTCGCCCAACCCGATCACACCGCGCTCGTCGTAGCCCTTGCCGGTCATCATTTTCACCACCAGTTCAGGGATGTCACTCAGGCCAGCGAGACGGTAGAACTGCATGTCGGGGTTAAGCATGCGTCCCGTGCCCGGGTCCATGATCTTCTCTTCGAAAAGGGAATAGCTGATCCCCATGATCAGAGCGCCGTAGCACTGGCTTTCGGCAGTTTTGAGGTCGATGATCAATCCGCAGTCCTGGACTGCGACCATCTTGGCGACTCTCACGATGCCTGTTTCGGTATCGACTTCGACCTCGGCCATCTGCACCCCCCCGACGCCGCTGTTGGTGAGGTCGGGAGGTTTGCTCTTGTCGGGGTTCTTGCCGCGAACCGTTAGAGGCATCGCTCCCAGCTTGGCACAAGCCTCTTTCCAGCTGAGCGAACGGCTGGAATTGCCCTTAACACCGACGATTCCGTTCACGCATTCGAGCTGGTCGGGCTGTGCGTTGAGTGCAGGCGCGACCTTGGCGAAAAGCGCATCACGGGCGTCCACCGCTGCCCGACGGGTGGAGGAACTTACCCCGCCGATGGTGGTTGATCCCCCGGAGCCACCCGAAGGGGGATAGATCGTATCGCCAATCTGAAGCTGGATGGCGTCGAGCGGGAGGCCCAGGGTGTCGGCGGCGACAATCAGAATGCACGTGCGAGTCCCCGTTCCGAGATCCTGCGATCCCAGCTTCAGCTCCACAGAGCCATCCGGATGGATGGTGAGGTCGCAGTCGCTGGCGTGGCCGCGTCCTCCCCAAGTGTGAAACGAGACACCGACTCCGCGCACCGGCCCGGACCGGTTTTGACCGCGAGGATGCCACTTCTGCTTCCAGCCCATCAGGTCCGCGGCAATGGCAAGCTCTTCGCGGTAGATATTCTGACGGGGCTTGGCAATGTCCAGATTCTTGCCGAAAAATTCCACTGGATCCATGTTCAATCTGGCGGCTAGATCATCCAGTGCGCACATGGTGAGGACCGCGGCCTGTGGGTGGTTAGGCGCGCGCCAAGCACGGGCAGGACCGATGTTGTTGCGGATGGCAGTGTGTTCCTTTCGCTGGTTGGGGACGGCGAAGACATAGGGAATGGGCGGCATCCCTCCGCCACCGGGGCCGCCGGTGCCCCAGGACTGAGACTGCCAGGCGACGACGGTGCCGTCTTTTTTCGCGCCCACTTTCACGCGGGCGTAAGCCGACGGCCGCGCCCCGGCCACCTTGAGCTCAGCCGCGCGCTCCAGCATGATGCGCACCGGTTTACCGTCGGCCTTCTTGGAGATCTGCGCGGTAAAAATTCCCCAGCGATCCGGCGAAAACTTGCTGCCAAAACCTCCGCCTACGTGGTCCTGGTGAACGCGGATGTTGCTGGCCGGAGTCTTCAGCGGTTCCGCCATCTGCCCGGGGATTCCGGAAACATTCTGAGTGGAGATGTGTGTAAACAGATGATCGGCGTCGGTCCACTCGGAGATGGAACCATGGCTTTCCAGACAGCAATGTGTAATTACCGGAACGCCATAGAGGCCTTCAGAAACCACTTCGGCCTCCGCGAAAGCCTTGTCAGGATCGCCCAGAGTCTGCGCCGCGGCCTTCTGATAGTTCGATTTCGGCCTGCTCCCGGCCTCGGGATGAACGGCCGCTGCCCGAATGGCGTCCAGCACGGCGTCCGTTGCGCCATCGGATTTCAGCCCCTTAAGCGTGTCTTCGCTGGGCTTTGCCGTGATCCCGTACTGCTGAATCTGGCTGACCATCTGTTGGCTGGGCACCTGGTTGTCGAGCATGTCATTGATATCGTCCATACTCAACGGGCCTTGGCCCTCTGCCGATCCCTGTGGAGGTTCGGTATCGGTGACCAGGTACGGAAGCTGCTGATACTCCACTTTGATGGCACGGACCGCATCTTCCGCAGTGGACTCGTCTAATGCTGCCACCGCCACGATCTCATCACCCTCCCAGTGAATCGTTGAACCGGGTTCCTGGACGACATGGACGGCCTTCACGCCGGGCATCTTCTCCGCGACACTAGTATCGACGCTGACAAGCTTGGCATGCGCGTAGGGCGAACGCAGCACCTTCCCGTAAAGCATGCCAGGGCGATGGACGTCGTAGGTGTACTTTGCCTGTCCTGAAACCTTGGCGGGAGAATCGACGCGGCTGATCCGCTTGCCGATCAGCGTCCGGTGTCCTGCATCGGGCCATGCGTAGTCCGGCATGTCTTAGGCTCCCTTCTGCGCGATTTGCGCGATGGCTTTGCGGATTCCGTCATAAGTGCCACAACGGCAGAGATTCCCGCACAAACCGTGGCGAATGTCCTCTGGGGTCGGATGGGGGTGGCGATCGAGAAATGCTTTACACGCCACAACAAACCCAGGGGTACAGAAGCCGCACTGGGAAGCGTCATTGTCCACAAAGGCCTGTTGCACGGGATGCAGCTTCCCGCCCTGCATTAGGGACTCGACGGTGGCGATTGGCTTGCGCTGAGCCTCAATGGCCAGAACCGAGCACGAGTAAACCGGCCTGTTTTCAAACAGGACTGTACAGGCGCCACACTCGCCACGATCACACACTCGCTTGGCTCCGGTGATCTCAAATTGGTCCCGCAGCGCATCCAGCAACGTGACTCTCGGTTCGAGATCTGCTTTGAGCCGCCTGCCGTTGATGGAGAATTCCATCGGGACTTTACCCGGGCCATGGACCGCGACTTGCTGGCCAGCTGCCATCGCCGTCTTGGAGTCAGCCACTAAGGGCAAGGCGATGGACATCCCTGAAATTTTGAGGAAGTCGCGCCGGGAAACGCCGGGGACATCGGGCTTGGCTTCAGGATCTTTCAGATTCGGGTCATCATCATCGCGCATTATTGACCTCCAAGGAACTGGAGACTGTCCGGAGTTGCACCGGCAAGCGACGAAAACACCAGCCAGCTAGTTAGACGCAAAATTCGGAGACTCGACACTCCACCAACCGGCTTCGAGTTCGAGCAGCCTTCGAAACACGGGAACCTCGCATTGTTTCCGCACCCAATCGTATTCCTGGACCCGGTGGTTCCGCAACCTGCTTCCATGGTCCCCGCACGATCTGCGCAGTGTCAAAGTCGGGCTGGATAAATTAATCCTCTAGATTAAGAGCAAATCTGTTGCGCCTGCTCGCGCATGGCACTCAGCAGGAACTTGGTTGGCATGTGGAGGAGATGATGCTTCGTCTTGGGCCGTCGATGACGGAATCGTCGCCTCCCGTAGAGGTGTCCCTTCCCGTCCAGCAATGTGCTTATGGGAAATGCCAGGACCCCGGTTCCGGACGAGTGGTCGGCAATCCGGAAAGTAATCTGCCGGACATCCCGACATGCCCAGATTAGTACTGAGAAGTCTTAGTGCAAGTCGGCTTTTCGCCAGCAATCCGCCGGTCACTGGTAGGGCGTTTTCCAGTACCGATCTGCTCTCCTTAGCGGCCAACTTCCTGCTTCGCCGTCATCGGTTCTCTGTAGTGGAGTTTTCATCCAGGCATCATCACTGGTCCAACACGGAGTAACTGTGCGCAAGGTGATCTTCTCCCTTTTCCTTCTGGCATTGTCGACCATCATTATTCAGCACAGCAGTTCGATCTCGTGCTCGGATGCGTCATGGATCCGAAACCGGCACGAATGCCGTGCGCAACGTCCGGCATCCGCGACGGAAAGATTGGCCGCATTTCGTCCGAGGCCTTGAGCGGACGGCGCATTGTTCATGCCGGCGGACTGGTGGTCGCGCCTGGGTTTATTGATCTGCACCAGCACGGCCAAGATGGGGAAAGCAGCGTGTCAAGGCGCTAGACGGTGTTACGGTTCGAACCGGTGAGCCGCGCCAAGTGGTTGACCGCGCCCACCTCTCCACCGAGCGGAGGCTCAGGACGCACTCCTTCTCACGCTAAAGCTTCAGCGCGGTGTGGGCAGTGATGTGCATGCCTCCAGACTGAACGGTCGGCCGCGCGCGGCTCTCCGTTTTCAGCTTTCAAAGTATAGCGGTTCAGTCGGGCGGCCTACTCCACCCAGGAGCATGCGGCGCCGGGAGTGTTTTCGCAGTAGAGCACACGCCAGGACTTCGGCTTGTGCGCCGCCGTCCAAGCGCATCCCCGAATGAAGTAGGGCTTCGCCCAGACCTCGCTATCGATGGCGCGGGGCGCAATGACAGTCACCTGAACAGCGCTTTCGGCCGGAACGCCGCGGCGGGGATCCATGATGTGCGAGTAACGGCGTCCGCCGGCACGGAATGATTTCTCATAGCTGCCCGAGGTGGAGAGAGACAGGTCTTTGAGGAACACCTGCGCCGCGTTCTTCCGGTGGTCCCAGGGGTCGGCAATGCTGATGGGCCAGCCGCGGGGCTCCTCTGGAGGGTTGCCAAGACCGAAAATACTGCTGCCGGATGCGGCGACGAGCGCGTTGCGAATACCTCGTGCGCGGAGGACCTCGACCATGCGATCGACGGCGTAGCCCTTGCCCACTCCGCCCGGATCGATCTCGACGCCGGGACGATCGAAGCGCACGGTTCGCTTCCGTGCGTTCAGTTGCACGTGCCGGTATCCCACCAGTTCGAGCGCTTCGCGGATCTGGTCGGGAGATGGAACATGACGGCCCCCGCCGGAAAAGCCC
>DATGYF010000037.1:0-8077 GCA_035298145.1 Terriglobales bacterium
GAAGAGCGGCAAAGGCGTGCCAAACGTGCCCTCGAAACCATTGCCGAGCGTACCGGAGGCATCGCATTCTTCCCCCGCACGCTGGATGAAGTGGACGCCATCAGCAGCACGGTTGCCCGTGACATTCGCAATCAGTACACCATCGGCTATAAACCGACCACCCCAAGAAGCGTCGGCGGATATCGCACCATCCGGGTGGACGCCCGCGCCCCGGGTCACGGCAAGCTCACCGTGAGGACCCGCAGCGGCTACTATGCCGGCCAGGAGCAAGCCGCCGGTGGCGGAAACTAGAGAAGGTCTCAGCTGTCAGTTCTCAGCCCTCAGTTCTTAGCATTCGACTCCGCGACGTGGGATTTCACTGACAGCTGAAAGCTAACGGCTGAGAGCTGCGTTCCCAATTGACGCTCCGCTCCGCGTTTCGTAACCTGTAGAGTGCTGACAAAGACCACCGAAGGCAAGCGTCTGCGCGTTACTGACGACATTTCCGAGCTGGTCGGCGATACTCCCATCCTGCAACTGAAGAAGCTGGTTCCGGCTGACGTTGCCGGAGTGTATGCCAAGCTTGAGTACCTCAATCCCGGCGGCAGTGTGAAAGACCGGGCGGCCAGCGGGATTATTCTGCGCGCCGAAGCCGACGGGCAACTCCGGGCGGGAGGCACAATCGTCGAAGCCACCGCCGGCAATACGGGTATCGGGCTGGCGCTGATCGGGGTGCAGCGGGGATACAAAGTAGCCCTCTTCGTGCCCGAGCGGTTCTCCGAGGAAAAAGTCGCGATCATGCGTGCGCTTGGCGCTCAAGTGACGCGTACCCCGGATGCGGAGGGCATGCTGGGAGCCATCCGGCGGGCCAACGAGTTCGTGGCTTCGACCGCGGGAGCGTTCATGGCCGGCCAGTTTGAAAATCCCGCCAATCCCGATTATCACTACGAGACCACGGCCAGGGAGATTTTCGAGCAGATGGAGGGCCGCATCGATGCCCTGGTCATCGGTGCGGGCACGGCCGGCACATTTACCGGCATAGCGCGCTTCGTGAAGGAGCGCCTGCCTGAAGTGCTGGCATATGCGGTCGAAACCCAGGGCTCAATCCTGGGTGGAGGCAAGCCGGGTCCGCACAAAGTGGAAGGCATTGGCGCGAGCTTTATTCCGGGAAATTTTGACCGTTCGGTGTGCGACCAGGTTCTGATGGTTACCGACGCCGACGCATTCGCCATGGTCAAAGCTCTGGCCGCCCGCGAGGGCGTGCTCTCCGGTTCGAGCGGCGGCGCCAATGTAGTGGCGTCGGTGCGGGTGGCAGGCTGGCTGGGCCCGGGAAAACGGGTGGTCACCATGATTCCGGATTCAGCCGAACGTTATTTGTCAAAGAAAATCTTTGAGGGCGGAATCTGAAAGGCAGCTATCAGCTCTCAGCCGTCAGCTGTCAGCCTCTGAGAACCGGGAACTTGAAACTGAAAACTAAGAAAATCAACCTGGTAATCCGAACTGATGAATTCACAACCGATAAAGACTCACTAGCGGGTGAATCAGAACTGACAGCTGATAGCTGACAGCTTGAAGGCTCCTCATGAAAAACAAACGTTCCGGATTTGCCACCATCGCCATTCACGCCGGACAAGAGCCCGATCCTGAAACTGGCGCAGTCACTGTTCCCATCTATCCGACCTCCACGTACGTGCAGCAGGAGCTGGGCAAGAACAAGGGCTACGAATACGCCCGGGTTTCGAACCCAACGCGCACCCGCCTGGAAGAGAATCTGGCGGCCCTTGAAGGAGGAACCGCCGCGCGCGCCTTCGCCAGCGGAATGGCTGCGATCAACGCCATTTGCACCATGTATAAATCCGGCGATCATGTGGTCTGCGGTAATGATCTGTATGGCGGCGTGCCCCGCCTCTTCAACCAGGTCCTGGCCAACTTCGGAATGCAATTTACTTACGTTGACACGTCAGACGCGAAAAATGTTGACCGGGCGATTCGCAAGAACACGCGGATGGTGTATGTAGAGACACCCACCAACCCGCTCATGTCACTCAGCGATATTGCAGCCGTGAGCCAGGTATGCCGCCGCAGGAAGGTGGAACTGGTGGTGGACAACACTTTCATGTCGCCCTATTTTCAGCAGCCCATTGCTTTGGGCGCCGACATGGTAGTCCACTCCACCACAAAATTCCTGAATGGACACAGTGATGGACTGGGCGGCGTGGTAGTTTGCACCACCAAAGAGCAGGCCGACAAACTCGCTTTCGTACAGAAAGCCGCGGGAGCGATCCTCTCTCCCTTCGAGTGCTGGCTCGTCCTGCGCGGAGTAAAGACGCTGGCGGCACGCATGGAGCAGCATGACCACAACGGCCGGTTCGTCGCCGAGTTTCTGGTCCGCCACAAGAAGGTGAAAAAGGTCTTCTATCCCGGCCTGGAGGAACATCCCCAGCACGACCTGGCGCAACGCCAGATGACTGGCTTCGGCTCGATGATCACCTTTGAAACCGGATCGCTCTCCAACGCAAAAAAGATGCTGAAGAAAGTACGCGTGTGCTCGCTGGCGGAATCCCTGGGCGGCGTCGAGACCCTGATCTCGCATCCCGCCACCATGACCCACGCCGCCCTGGGCGAAAAGGGAAGACGGGAAATCGGAATTACGGATGGCCTGGTGCGCATTTCGGTGGGGATTGAGAACGTGGAAGATATCGTGGACGATCTCGACCAGGCCCTGGCTGCGATTTGAAATGTGGGCGCGAGCGTCCCGCTCGTGCGTTTTCAATCCGATTGCCGCAGATGACGAATTTCTGGCCGTTGGTCGTTGGCGAACCCCAACTGTCGGCCGCGAACTTCCACTTTCGCTTACCGCTCACGGAAATCTATTTGGCCTTTGGTCTTCGGCCAATGGCCAGCGACCAACGATCAACGACGAGTGTGACGGAAGCACGAGCGGGACGCTCGTGCCTACATCGAATTTATTTCACCGATTGCCCAATCCAGCTCAGGTAATCCGCGCTGCCCTCATCGATGGCAACACTGATGCACTCCGGCACGTCATAAGAATGCAGCTCGTTGATCGCGTCGCGCACCCGTTCAAAGGCGCCGCGCGTGGTCTTGACGATCAGCAACCACTCCTCAGCCTTCTCAATCTCCCCCTCCCAGCGGTAAATTGAATCTACCTGCGGGACGATGCTTACGCAGGCCGCCAGCAGTTGCTCCACCAGGACGCGGCCGATCTTGCGCGCCTCATCTTTAGAACTCGCGGTGGTGAGGACGAGTATCTTGTCTGTCATATAGAATCAGCCTCAGTTTACGGTGACAGGGTAGCACCCCGGTCGCGCTCGGGAGATTAAGATGGCTACAGAAATTCATTTTGGAACCTCAGGCTGGCGCGCCGTCATGGCCGACGAGTTTACCTTCGCCAACGTGCGCCGCGCCGTCACTGGAATCGCGCGCTACGTAGTTTCGCAGAAAGCTTCCGGGGCGCGCGTAATCGTGGGCCGCGACCCGCGCTTCCTGGGCGAAACTTTCTGCGCCATGGCGGAAGAAATTCTCACCGCCCACGGCATCACGCCGCTGTTGATCGCCGAACCGGCCCCCACCCCGGCCATCTCCTACGCCGTGATTCGCGAGAAAGCCGACGGCGCCATCAACTTTACCGCCTCCCACAATCCACCGGAATACAATGGCATCAAGTTCTCTACGCCGGACGGAGCGCCCGCGCTGCCCGAGGCCACCAAGCGGATCGAAGCCGAAATCACGGCCAGCGATGCGGACAACGGGAAACCGAAGCCACCAGGAAAAGCTGTGGCCGCTCAAGCGCTCGAACCTCGCAGCGCGTACCTGGCACGCTTGCGCGAGATCATAGATTTCAAGGCCATCCAGAAAGCCAACCTGCGAGTGGTGTTTGATCCCTTCTGGGGCGCCGCGCGCGGCTACTCGGACTCATTGTTGCGCGAGGCCGGCGTGGACGTGTCCACCGTCCACGACTGTCGCGACGTACTCTTTGGCGGCCACGCTCCCGAGCCCGATGACCATCTACTCGCGGGATGCCGGGAACAGATGCGGGCCACCAAAGCACACATCGGGATCGCCACCGACGGCGACGCCGACCGCTTCGGCATCGTGGACGCCGACGGAACATTTTTTACGCCCAACTACATCGTGGCCCTGCTCTTCGACTACCTGGTGGACAGCCGGGGCTGGAAAAATGGCGTAGCTAAATCGGTCGCTACCACCAACCTGATCAACGCCGTCGCCAGGCATCACGGGGTCGAACTGCATGAGACCCCGGTGGGTTTCAAATACATCGGCGAGCTGATCAAGCAGGACAAGATCGCGATTGGTGGCGAGGAGAGCGCGGGTCTGTCCATCCGGCACCACGTCCCTGAAAAAGATGGTGTGCTGGCCGGCCTGCTCTGCTGCGAGATGGTGGCGCAACGTGGCAAGTCCCTCGGTCAACAATTGCAAGAGCTATTTGCCGAAGTTGGTTCCTTTTACAGTTTGCGCGAGAACTTCCACTTGACGCCGGAGGTGAAGGAGAAGTTCACTGGAAAGTTACAGCGAGAGCCCCACGACCTCATGGGCCGGAACATCACTGAGATCGTGCGCACGGACGGCCTGAAACTGCTGTTCGCGGATGGCTCCTGGGTTTGCTACCGATTGTCGGGTACGGAACCGGTTGTCCGGGTTTACTCTGAAGCCCGCAGTAAGGCAGACCTGGAAAAACTAAGCGCAGCGGCCAAAGAATGGATCTTCGAATAGTGCGGCCAAGAATCCGGGTTGTACCGCGGGCCCAGCGGGGGCTAAGCGCGCTGGTGGACCGTGCCCCCCACGCCGAGGCCCTCGGCCAGCGCATCAGGGAGAAACTGCGGCCCGTTTCCGCCTGGCTGTACGCTTCCCGGCGTCGTCTGGCCACGGTGGGTGTGGCTGCGATCACCGTTTGGCTGCTTCTCCATGTCATGTTTGGGGCCAATGGCATGGTGGTTTACCGGCAAAAGCGCGCCGACTACCAAACCCTGCGCCAGGAAATCGACCAATTGCAGCAAGAAAACAACCATTACACCGGACAGATCAAGGCCCTCGAGACCGATCCCAAAACCATCGAGAAAGAGGCGCGCGAGCAGTTACACTATGCCCGCCCCGGCGAAGTAGTTTACGTAGCGCCTGCCCCTCCTCCACTCCAGGTTCCGTCAACCAACGCCGCCCAGAAGTAGGACTTCGGACCTCGGACGTCAGACCTCGGACAGCAGCCCGCCAGGCGCGTAGGGACAGATGTCCTCATCTGTCCGGCGGAGCAGCGCTCCGCCTAGTAGCGCAGCCCACGTGGGGACAGCCGCCCCCGGCTGTCGAGTCGAGCAGAGGACGCCAGGGTTTTGCGCGATCGGAGTTGCGGAGCGTTGCTCCGCCGGACAGCCGAGGGCGGCTGTCCCCACGTGGGCATTGAGGCCGAAAGACGCAACTCGCTCGCAGCCGGGCAGATGTAGCAGACCTCTCCCCCATCTTGTGGTATATTTCCTCAAATTCCAGTTGGATAAATTGATGAGTAACCAACTGCTACCTCGTTACGTCAATCCAAGTAGCACAGAAACGCTCGCAGCGGGGCGTTGCTACAATCCGCGGCTAAGGGCCGCCCAAAACTCGAGGAATTCAGTCATGAAGAAACTGCTTGTAATCTGTTTCGCCCTCTCCTTGCTGTTCCTGATGGTGGCTGTCGTGTCAGCCGATGACATGGGCAAGTCCCAGACCGTAAATGGCTGGGTCAGCGATTCCAAGTGCGGGGCCAAAGGTGCCAATGCCGGTGCCGCAGCCTGCACCAAGAAATGCATCGAAGGCGGCGCCTCCGCTGTCGTGGTCACTGACGGCGATAACAAGGTCCTGACGGTTGACAACCAGGATGCGCTGAAGGGACATGAAGGCCATCACGTGGCCGTTACCGGACACGTCAAAGGGGACTCCATTCACGTGGAAAGCGTAAAGATGTTGTGAAGTTGAGTAGCGCCGCCGTCCCGGCGGCTGTCGTGAGGGCGTCCCGCCCTGCACCCGCGGGTCAATCAATTGCCCGCGATACAGCCGAAGAGACAGCGGCGCTACATCATTGCCTCGGTATAGTCCGCCAATCCGCAAGATTCTGCAGCAGTTGCCTGATCAACCTCCTCGTCGCTTCATCCGTCAAATTTTCCTCGGTATCAAGGCGCTGAAGCGGCGTTGCCGATTACGACCTCGGGCAGGTTGACGGGAAATACGTGGCAAAGTCATGCTCCTGGGCTCTACGCGGCCTTTGAAAACCTCAAATACGTTGCTAGTCTGGGTCCGGGTCAGCGAATCCATCTGCCAGTGGAAGCCGGTCGAGGAGGATATCCAACATGTCTCAGAAAGTGGATCTCTACGACACTGCGTATGGGAATTATCAGTCGCAGACCTACCAACAGGTGCGCATCGAGACCTACGGCGAGGACCTCGGGCAAACCAGCTGGGTCACAACCGAAGAGTCCAGGGAAATCCCCCGGCTGCTTGACCTGAAGCTCAATTCGACCGTGCTGGAGTTGGGGTGCGGTTCGGGGGGATATGGGTTGCACCTTGCGGAAAAAGTGGGCTGCCGCCTCGTAGGGCTGGACATTAATGCGCCCGGAGTTCGCAACGCGAACCAGCTTGCGCTGGCAAGAGGTCTCGCCTCACAAGCCCGTTTCGAGCAGTGCGATGTTTCGGACAGACTCCCCTTCGATGACGACGCCTTTGATGCCGTATTCTCGAACGACGTGTTGTGCCATATTCCTGGCCGGCCCAGGGTGTTGGGCGAGATGTTTCGCATACTGAAGCCCGGCGGACGGATGCTGTTCAGCGACGCTCTGGTCGTCGGCGGAATGCTTTCCCATGAAGAAATCGCAACCCGCAGCTCGATCGGCTTTTATGTGTACAGTCCGCCCGGAGAAAATGAACGACTCATTGAGCGCGCCGGGTTTCGCCAGATCCGTGCTACCGACACAACCGCGAGCGCAGCCCGGATCGCGAAGCAATGGCACCAGGCACGGGAGAGAAGGAAACAGGAACTGGTCGCAATGGAAGGCGAAGTCACCTTCGAGGGGCTGCAAGGGTTCCTGTCCTGTGTGCATATTTTGACCAGCGAAAAGCGCCTGCTGAGGTATCTGTACTGTGCAAGTAAGGGCGCGTGAGACGATCTTCTCCAGCGAATGCGCCAATGACGCGCATTCCGGGCATATCGTTCGGCAGGTCCGAAGCAATCGAGCTGCACAGTTTGGTCAGCGTCCAACCGCCCGAAATGTTTGCACCGCGCTACAATGCGCGATCAGGCAGGGTTCGGGTCGCCGGTTCGAATCCTGGGGATATTTGGGGAGGCGAAAATTTGCAGGGAACAATGATGCGGTACGGTCTGACGCTCACGTCGTTCCTGGAACGGGCGGTCAAATTGTTTCCCGGGGTGGAAGTGATCTCCGGCTTGCCGGACAACTCCGTTCGTCGCTCTACCTACACCGATCTGTACCGCCGGGCCCGCGCTCTGGGGGCATCTCTGCAGCAGGCTGGGCTCCGAGCAGGTGACCGGGTCGCCACCCTGATGTGGAACCACTCCACGCACCTGGAGGCATACTTCGGGATTCCCGCGATCGGTGGCGTGGTACACACGCTCAATCTCCGGTTACATCCGGATGAACTGGCCTTTATTGCCAACCACGCACAAGATCGCTGGCTTATCGTGGATGACGTCCTGCTTCCGATATACGAGAGGTTTGCCGACAAGGTGAACTTCGAGCGCGTGTTTGTGGTGCCGTTCGCGGGCTCACCTACGCCTGCTGGATACGAAGACTACGAGTCGTTCCTGATGCAGGGCGGCGGCACTCCCACTTACGCGACTCCTGACGAGAACGCCGCGGTCGCCATGTGCTACACCTCCGGAACCACGGGCCAGCCTAAAGGCGTGGCCTATTCGCACCGGTCCCTGGTTCTGCATGCCCTGTCAATTTCCTTGCCGGACAACTTTGCCATGTCTCGCATGGACACGGTCCTGCCTGCGATGTCCATGTTTCATGCCAATGCCTGGGGCCTGCCGCATGCTGCCGTAATGAACGGCTGCAAGCTGGTGTTTCCCGGC
>DATGYF010000038.1:0-1892 GCA_035298145.1 Terriglobales bacterium
CCTCTGCTCCACCCGGAACAGCAGGGCCTTGATGATGGCCAGAGTGAGCGGCAACTTGAGGCGGAAGGTGGTGCTCTGGCCCACTCGGGTCTCAATCTCAACTGAGCCTTTCAACCGGTGCAATACCGTCTGCACCACGTCAAGGCCGACGCCGCGGCCGGAAATCTCGGTGATCTCGTTGGCGGTGCTGAACCCGGGCCGGAACACCAGCGCGAGAGTCTCGGCCTCGCCCAAACTGTCCGCCTCTTCCCGGGTAACCAGACCTTTCTCTAGAGCCTTGGCTTTGACCTTCTGAGCGTCAATGCCCGCGCCGTCGTCACTGACTTCCACGATAACCTGATTGCCGTGGTGGTACGAAGTGAGATGGATGGTTCCGCGCGCCGGCTTCCCGTTTCGGACTCTCTCTTCGGCGCTTTCGATGCCGTGGCTGACGGCATTGCGGACCAGGTGGGTCAGGGGTTCGGCGACTACGTCCAAAAGACTCTTATCCAGATCCGTGTCCTGTCCGCTCATTACCAGGCCCACGTCTTTGCCACATTGTTTCGCGACGTCGCGCACCATGCGGGGATAGCGGCGAAAAAGCTGCTCCACCGGCACCATGCGGATTTTCATCACCGAGCGCTGCAGGTCACTGAGCACGCGCGACTGAAAGGCCATGGCATCGCTGAAACGGCCGCGCAAGGCTTCCTTGGGAACATGGCGGGCGAATTCGGTAAACGCCTGCTGCAGCATGGACCTGCCGATAATCAGTTCCCCCACCAGGTTGAGCACGCTGTCGATGCGTTCGGCATCCACGCGCAAAATGTTTTCCGCGAGCACGGGATGACTGGGCCTGCCCGCGGCCCCGTGGTCATCACCAGGTTCGGGCAGCGCGTAGTACGAGTGGGCGGCTGAGCCTGCCACTTCGGCAGGAACTGCTTTCCTCGCGGCAGGCTCAGCCGCCTTTACCACTTCCACCACCACGCTCGATATCACGGTGGGAATACGGCAGCGGGCGGACAACTGGTCGGATGGCTTGTCGCTGGCCACCAGCAATTCCAAGCGCTGGGTGCTGGCCGGTGACCCTGCGTCGGGACGCGCTCCCAGGACTTCGGCGACCGGGCCCAGGGCATTGAGCACCAGCTGCCGGGCTGCGATCGGCATCACGCACTTGGGATCGATGGCGGCGGTGACGTGGTACACATGCTTGCCTGCGCTCACCGCATTCTGGATTGCCAGCTTCTCGTACTCGCTCCAGTCAACCGGGACGGCGGCCGCTTTGACGGACTTCCGGGGGCGCTTCTTGCCTTTGGGCTGCTGCGTCAACTCTCGAACCATTTTGGCCAAGGGCGCGGCCGAGGGCAGCTTGCCTTTGCGGCGGTAGGCCGCCAGCATGGCGCCAAAGGTGTCGGCTGCGGCAAATGCAACCTCGGCTAGGCTGCCGTGCGACGACGCCGATTCCAGGGCCAGCGCGTCTTCCAGGTCGTGGGCGGCGTTGCTCAGTTCTCGAAAACCGCAAGCCGCCGCATCGCCCTTGAGGGTATGCACGATGCGACGGATGCCGCGCACCAGTTCAGCATCGCCCGGACGCTTTTCCAGTTTCAGCGCCTCTTCATTGAGCGCCTGCAGCAGTTCCTGCGCGGACTCGAAAAAGAGTTCCAGCATTTCGGCGGCGCGCTCATCGGGAAACTGGGTCATCCGCTCACCTCGACCTTCTGGTAGGCCGTCCCGCTGTTGCGATGCACCATGGTGAATTTGTCGGTCAGGGCCAGCAGGCTTTCCGCGTGGCCCACGAACAGGTAGCCCTGTAGATTGAGACAGCGCGCGAACTTTTCCAGCAGCCGCTTCTGTTCGGGTTCGTCAAAATACATCATGACGTTGCGGCAGAAGATCACATCATTGCGCTGCGGCAG
>DATGYF010000039.1:0-3307 GCA_035298145.1 Terriglobales bacterium
ACTTCCGAGGGATGCTTCACGCGTTTGGTCCAACTCAGATTGCTGACGTGGACCAGGCCGTCGATACCTTCCTCGATCTCGATGAATGCGCCGAAATCGGTAAGGTTGCGCACCCGGCCTTCGACCGTCGCACCCACTGGGTACTTGTCATGCAGCGCGTCCCAGGGATTGGCGGCCAACTGCCGCATGCCCAGCGAAATGCGCCGCTCCTGCGGATTCACGCTCAGTACCACGCAATCCACCTGATCGCCCACGTTGACCAGCTTCGACGGATGCTTGATGCGCTTGGACCAGGTCATCTCGCTGACGTGGACCAGGCCTTCTATGCCTTGCTCCAGTTCGACGAATGCGCCGTAGTCGGTAACGCTGATCACTCGTCCGCTGACGTGCGCCCCCACCGGATAGCGATGCGATGCATCCAGCCAGGGGTCAGGCGTGAGTTGCTTGAATCCTAACGAAACCCTCTGCTTGTCCTTATCAAACTTCAGCACCTTGACCTGAATCTGGTCGCCCACGTTGACCAGGTCCCGGGGATGAGTGAGGCGTCCCCATGACATATCGGTGATGTGCAGCAGCCCGTCGATTCCACCCAGATCGACGAATGCGCCGTACTCGGTGAGGTTCTTTACTACCCCGGTAAGGACGGTGCCTTCCTCCAGGTGCTCCAGAGTCTTCGATTTCTTTTCGTTCTGTTCCTCTTCCATCAACTGCTTGCGCGAGACCACGATGTTGCCGCGCTTCTTGTTGAGCTTGATGACGGCGACTTCGATGGTTTCACCCTTCAGGACGTCGAGATTGCGCAGCGGACGCAGGTCCGCCTGGGAACCCGGTAGAAACGCCTGGGCGCCCAGAATATCGACCGTCAGGCCGCCCTTGATGCGCTCGATCACCACCGCCTTGATCGGCTTTTTCTCGTTATGGGCCTTCTCAATTTCGTCCCAGGCGCGCAGCCGCTGCGCCTTCTGGTGGGAGAGGTTGATGTAGCCTTCCTCAGTCTCGCCCTTGTCGCGCATCACCGCGATCTCGTCGCCGGGTTGGAAGCGCGGCTTGCCGGAGTGGTCCATCACTTCGGCGATGGGGAGCATGCCCTCGGACTTGGCGCCGATATCCACCACCACGTGGGTGGGGGTAATCTTCAGCACGGTGCCCTTGATGACGTTGTCTTCACGGGCGGCCTCTTCCGTCTCGGTGGTGAAGCTCTCGAGCGCGGTGGCGAAGTCTTCGGTGGCTGAAGGTTTTTCTTCCAGATTCTGGATTGCTTCGTTATGCGCAGACTGGGGCTGGGGGGAGTCGCTGTTTAAGGTCGAGCCCTCCGCGGATTCCACGGGTCGCTCAACGACTGAGGTCGAAGTCGCGGAATCCATGTTGTGGGCGTTGTTATCGTCAGGCAAGGTTGATGGCCTCTCTCGGGTTTTCCGCGCACGTGGGTGCGGGGATGGGTGCGGGGCGGTTAGCGGACGGCTGGCGTTAGTCTAAGGTTGTGTTGAGCCCGCCCTGGCGGACGGACTGGAACAATCCCAGCGGTCGGACGTCTCTAAGCAAACCCGCGTCCAAAGGGAACACTTCGAGTGTAGCAACCGCTTCCGAACAGTGTCAAACAACAAAAATCCACAGCCCGCTCTAATGTAGGCGCGGGCGTCCCGCCCGTGCGTCCCTGCCCGTGCAGCATCGGTCCCATTTCATTTTGGCACCCCAGCTCGAGCGAGGACGCTCGCGCCTACATTGGCTCTTCTGCTACTCTGCCCTGCCATGGACTATCTTTGGACTCCCTGGCGCTATGCCTACGTGGCCGGCATCGATAAGACCTCGGGATGCATCTTCTGCGATCTGCCCAAGGCCGGTGACGACGCCAAAGCCCGCATTGTGCATCGCGGCCGGCACTGCTACGTGGTCCTGAACACTTATCCGTACACCTCGGGGCACGTCATGATCGTCCCCTTCGCCCATCTGGATGAACTGCAGAAGCTGCCGGTAGAGGCGGCCCACGAAATGATTGACCTGGGGCAGCGTATGGAGGGCATCTTGCGCCGCCTTTACACCCCGGACGGGATCAACCTGGGCATGAATATCGGCAAGGCGGCGGGGGCCGGGGTGGCGGGACACATCCATCTACACGCGCTCCCACGATGGGTAGCAGATGCCAATTTCATGACGGTAGTGGGCGAGACCAGGGTCCTGCCGGAGAGTTTGGAGACAACCTACGCAAGGATTAAAGGGGAGATGTAGGGCTGGTCTGTGTAGTGTTTGGTTTGTGTGGTCGCGGGCGACTCGCCCGCGGCTCTTGACTTTGACCTGCAGCGAGTGACCTTACCCACCTCTTCGACCTAGACTCCGGCTTTTCGCGGGCGAGTCGCCCGCGACCACACAAACCACAAGAACTCGAGGACTGTGCTAACCCAGCAATTCCTGCATTTCTTTTTCCCCGATTACCTTCACTCCGAGCTCTTTGGCCTTATCCAGCTTGGAGCCAGCCTCGTCTCCTGCCACGACAAAGTCCGTCTTCTTGCTGACCGAACCGGAGACCCGGCCGCCGGCGTCTTCGATCATCTTCTTGGCCTCTTCGCGGGTAAGGTGGGGCAGGGTCCCGGTGAGCACGAATGTTTTCCCGGCCAGAGCCGTGCCCCTCTCCTTCTTTTTCCCGGTTAAGGTAAGCCCGGCCTCGCGCAGCTGCTCGACCAGCGCACGGTTCTTTGGCTCCTGGAAAAATTCCACGATGCTCTGCGCGATGCGGGGGCCGACTTCGTTCACCTCCTGCAGCTCTTCTTCACCTGCTTTCATCAGCGCGTCCATCGACCCAAAATGTTCGGCCAGGAATTGCGCTGTGCGTTCGCCCACCATGCGGATGCCCAGGCCGTAGATCACACGCTCCAGCGGCAGTTTCTTGGAACTATTGATTTCATCCAGCACGTTCTGGGCCGACTTGTCGCCCATGCGTTCGAGCGAGAGCAACTTTTCTTTGGTCAGCTTGTAGATATCAGCAACGTTCTTGACCAGCTTTCGGTCGGTGAGTTGCGTGACCAGAGCATCCCCCAGGCCGTCAATATTCATAACCCCGCGCGAAGCGAAGTGCAGGATGGTCTCGCGCAGCTTGGCGGGACAATTGGCGTTGACGCAACGATGGTCGGCCTCGCCTTCGGTGCGGACGACGTGGCCTCCGCACACCGGACATCGTTCCGGCATGTGGAACAATTTGTGTCCGCGGGGATGGTCTTTGTCTTCGACCACCCGCGTGACTTTGGGAATTACATCGCCGCCGCGCTCTACTTCCACCCAGTCGCCGATCTTGACCCCCAGGCGCTCGATCTCA
>DATGYF010000040.1:0-6446 GCA_035298145.1 Terriglobales bacterium
GGTGCCCGGCGACAATACGGAAGTGGTTCGCGACTAAATACACGCGGTTTCCATGTCCCTGATCGACGCACGTACGTCGCGGGTCCTGTTCACGGTGCTGCTGTTCGCGCTGGGGTTCGGCTTTCTCTACATTGCGCGCCACACTCTGATTGCCTTCCTGTTTGCGGTTTTCTTTGCCTATCTGGTAGATCCTGCGGTCTCCCGCACCGAAAAACTGGTACGCGGCCGGGGACGGGCGATTGGCCTGATTTATCTGCTGCTGGTGGTTCTCCTGATCACGTTCTTCTTCGTCGTCGGGCCGAAAATTGCGCACCAAGGGCAGCGTTTGAGCGAGTCTCTGCCCAAACTTCTGGAGACCGTCAGTTCCGGCCAGATTGCCGAACAGATCGGCAAGGAGCAGGGTTGGAGCGTGCATACCCGGGTACAACTCTCGACTTTGCTGGCCAGCCACCGCAACGACCTTCTTGGCATGGCTCAGCGGATCGGCCTGCGCGTGGCGGACGTTGCCAAAGAAGCCTGGTTGCTGATTGTCGTCCCCATTCTGGCGGGTTTCTTTCTCAAGGACGGGCGCACTTTTGGCGAAGTGCTGCTCTCGCTGGTGCACTCCCGTCCCCAGAGAGAATTCCTGGAGGGGGTGCTGGGCGATCTCAACCAGATGCTGGCCCAATTCATCCGTGCCCAGTTGACTCTGGCGGCGTTCTCGTTCGTCGTCTATATAGCGTTCCTGGAAGTGGCCAGTGTTCCCTACGCGCTAGTGCTCGGCACCGCCGGCGGACTCCTGGAATTCATCCCGGTGGTGGGACCCCTGGTAGCCGCGGCCGTGATCTTAGGCGTCGCCCTGCTGATGAGCTACCCGTACTGGTTAATCCTGCTGATCTTTCTGGGCGCATGGCGCCTGGTGCAGGACTACGTGATTTCGCCGCGCATCATGGGAAAAAGCATGGAACTGCACCCTCTGGCGGCCATCTTCGGGGTGCTGGCCGGAGGCGAGATCGCGGGCGTGCTCGGCATTTACCTTTCCATCCCCATCATGGCCAGCCTGCGCATCGTATGGCGGCGCTGGCGCCTCTATGCCGAGAAAAAGCGCTTCGGACCACTGAATGAATATTCCTTCGGCTCCGAGATCACCCCCCGAACATAAATCCACGTGGGGACAGCCGCCCTCGGCTGTCCGGCGGAGCGTAGCTCCGCTAATTGTTTGCCGAAAACCAGGTCGAGCTGCGCTCGACTGGACAGCGGGGGCGGCTGTCCCCACGTGCTCTCGCGCTTGACATTGACACTTGTCAGGTAACAGTTCCGTCTGCCACGGTGCGAGCGTGAGCGACCCGTGTTGTAAAATCCCAAGAAACCCTTATGGCTGAGAAGATCCCTGTTGGAATCCTGGGCGCTACCGGTATTGTCGGGCAGCGCTTTGTGCAGTTGCTGGAGCATCATCCCTGGTTTGAAGTGGCGTGGCTGGCCGCCTCGGACCGCTCCGAGGGCCGTCCCTACGCGGATGCGGCGCGCTGGAAACTGAAGACAGCCATTCCCGCGCGAGTGGCGGGAATGCGAGTTGCGCCCGCCACCCCAGAGGGCGCGCCCAAAGTTATTTTTGCGGCGCTCGATGCCTCCATCGCCGCCGAGATGGAACCGCGCTTCGCCGATGCGGGATGCGCCGTCATCACCAACTCCAGCGCGCTGCGCATGCAAAAGGATGTGCCCCTGGTGATTCCGGAAGTGAATCATGAGCACGTGAAGCTGCTGGAATGCCAGGCGTGGCGCAAGAAGTCAGGCGGGTTTGTGGTCACAAATCCGAATTGCTCGGCCATCGGCCTGGTCATCGCGCTGGCCCCGCTGCAGCATGCGTTCGGCCTGGACACTGTGATGGCGGTCACCATGCAAGCCGTGAGCGGCGCCGGCTATCCCGGGGTGGCTTCGCTTGACATTCTGGGCAATGTGATTCCCTATATTTCCAAAGAAGAGGAAAAGATGGAAGAAGAAACCCGCAAGCTGCTGGGCAGGCTGAACGGGGCGGGCATCGTGATGGGATCCTTCGGCATGAGCGCCCAGTGCAACCGCGTGGCGGTGGAGGACGGACATACGGAGTCGGTCTCGGTGAAGCTCACGAAGAAAGCGAAGCCGGAGGAGATCATTGCAGTCTGGAATGATTTTCGCAGCCTGCCGCAGGAGATGAAGCTGCCCAGCGCACCGGAGCAGCCCGTGCGCTATATGTCGCCGAGCGATCGTCCCCAGCCGCGGCTCGATGTTGACTCGGGCAATGGAATGACGACGTCCGTGGGCCGGCTGCGCCCTTGTGGAGTGCTGGACTGGAAGTTCACCGTGCTCTCGCACAATACGATTCGCGGAGCAGCGGGAGCGGCGCTGTTGAACGCGGAGTTGCTGAAGGTGCAGGGCTATCTCGGGTGATGGACATAGACGATTTTCGGGCGGATGAGCCGCGAAGCGGCGCAAGAATGCAGCCCAGGGCGTAAGCCCTGGGTCGAAAGCGCAGAATGACTAAGCTCCGAAGGAGCGAAAGACAAATTGCGACAACAGCCGCTTCAGTTCGGCATCAAGCCGATGGCGTTTCTGTTGCAGGTAAACCATTGTGCGTTCTGGCGCTTGATGTAGCGCGGAGTCTGAAGGGTTCTTTCGCCCCTTTGGGGCTGCCACTTTTTTCGTTCCGGTCCCAGGGCTTGCGCCATGGGCTGCATTCTTGCGCCGCTTCGCGGCTGCCCCCGCAGCCACCCGCTTCAGCTTCAACCTCTACCTCAAGCCTCGACCACGCGATTTGCGCCTTACTGATCACTAACTTGCCCTCAGCTCCTGAGCCTATCCTCGTTCTTCCGTACCAGAGGAATTTACCCCGATGATCGTCATGAAGTTCGGCGGCACCTCGGTGCAGGATGCCAAGGCGATCGAGCGCGCCGGGGCGATTGTCAAAGGCCGTCTGGAGCAAAGGCCGGTGGTGGTGGTCAGCGCCATGGCCAAGGTGACTGACCAACTGCTGGCCATGGCCCGAGCCGCCGGGGCCGGCGACCGCAAAACTGCGCTCAAACTCTGCCGGGCACTGCAAGAGCGCCACTACAACACGGCCGGAGAATTGCTGGGCACGGCACTGTTCACCCAGTTTCATTCCGACCTGGGCGCGGATTTCGAAACTCTGGAGGAATTGCTGCGCGGCATCGCCGCCGTGGGTGAACTGACTCCGCGCACCACCGACTACGTTTCCGCTTTCGGGGAAATATTGTCGAGCAAGATTGTGGCCGCAGCCTTCTCGGCGCTGGGCATGCCGTCCACCCTCGTAGATTCACGGGAGTGGCTGGTAACCGACAGCGCTCACATGCGCGCCGCGCCTCTGTTCGAGGAGACCAACCAGCGTTTGCAATCGAGAATCGCGCCACTGGTGGCGGCCGGCAAAGTTCCTGTGATGGGGGGTTTCATCGGCGCATCGAAAGCCGGGATTACCACTACGATCGGCCGCGGCGGCTCAGACTATTCCGCCGCCATCGCGGGCGCCGGCCTGGGAGCCGAGCGCATCGAGATATGGACCGACGTGGACGGCATGATGACCACCGACCCGCGGCTGAGTTCGGATGCCCGCCGCATCAAGGTCATCAGCTTCGATGAAGCCGCGGAACTCGCCTACTTCGGAGCCAAAGTCCTGCACCCCGCAACCGTGCTGCCTGCGGTGCAGAAAAATATTCCTGTCTATATTCTTAATTCCGGCAATCCCGGCTGCGAAGGCACGCGCATCACTGCCCGCGCGCCCCAATGCCGCAACTCCTTCAAGGCCATCGCGGTGAAGAAGCGCATCACGATTGTGGATGTGGCGGCTCCCCGCATGCAGCTGGCGCATGGTTTTCTCAGTTCGATTTTCTCCGCTTTCGACCGGCATCGCGTAGCCGTGGATGTAGTCTCCACTTCGGAAGTAAGCGTGTCGCTCACCGTGGATTCGAACGAATCCATCCCCCCGCTGGCCGCCGACCTGGCCAAACTGGCCGACGTAAAGTATGAAGGCCGGAAGGCCATCGTCTGCCTGGTAGGGGAGAATCTGCGCGACACTCCCGGCATTGCGGCCCGAGTTTTCGGCGAACTGGCCGATGTCAAGATCCGAATGATTTCGCAAGGCGCTTCCGAGATCAACCTGACGTTTGTGGTAGAAGAAGACGTGGTCTCCGACGTAGTGCAGCGCCTGCACAAGACCTTCTTCTCGGATCTGGACCCGGAAGTCTTTGCGTAGATGCTGGAGAAGTGAGCGCGTGGAAGGGCACGACTTCAGTCGTGCCATAAATGGCGGAATCCGAGCGGCTTCAGCCGCTGGGTTCGCTGGCGGGACCGCAGAATCTCGAGGAACTGTTCGTGAAGTTGCTCATCTTAGGACGCGGCAAAACCGGCTCCCTGGTCGCTGAAGTAGCCCGTGAACGCGGCCACGACATTGCTTTGTTGTGTGCGGCGGAAAATCCCGGAGCGACCGCGCTCACCACCGAAAAACTGCGCGATATCGATGCTGTGATCGATTTCACAATCCCGCAAGCTGTCCTGGGAAATATCGAGGCTTGCGTTACGGCCGGGACGAACATGGTGGTCGGGACCACGGGCTGGTATGGCGATCTGGACAAGGTCCGCCAGTTAGTCGAGAAGAGCGGCACTGGTTTCCTGTATGGCGCGAACTTTTCCATCGGCATCAACCTGCTTTTCGAGGCCGCACGCACTGCCGCCGGAATCTTGCAACATCACTATTCCGGACAAATCTTCGAGCGCCATCACGCGCAGAAGAAAGACGCGCCTTCAGGGACGGCGGTCACTCTGCAGAAGATTATCCGCGATGCGTCGGGCAAAGAACTGGAAATCACTTCGTTCCGCGAGGGCGACGTGGTCGGCATGCACGAGATCGTGCTGGATTCACCCAACGACACTATTTATCTGTGCCACGATTCCAAGTCGCGCCGGGGATTTGCGGAGGGCGCAGTGCGGGCTGCGGAATGGCTGGCTGGGAAGAAAGGCTTTTTTGATTTTAAGGATGTCTGGAGAGAGACTTAGATAGCCGAGCTTCGCTCGGCCGGACAGCCGAAGGCGTCTGTCCCCACATATTTCGCGGTATGACTGGCGCAGGGGCGGATTCCTCACCAGCCCAGCCGAGCGAAGCTCGCCTTCTTAATGCCCCGGAACGAGTTTCTCCCACAGCCCGATTAGCGTTATCTTTATCTCATGCAATTCCGTGGCTGCGGTACGGCATTGGTCACTCCCTTCGAGCAGGACGGCTCCATCGACGAGACGGCCCTACGTAACCTGGTCGCGTGGCAGGTCGAATCAGGCATCGATTTTCTGGTTCCCTGCGGCACCACTGGCGAGACGCCCACGCTTTCGCATGACGAGTGGCTGCAGGTGATCGATATTACGGTGGAAGTGGTGGCCGGGCGTGTGCCCATTGTGGCGGGCGCCACATCGAACTCAACTCAGGACGCCGTGAGCAAGGCCAAAGAAGTGGCGGCGCGGTCCGGGGTCGATGGCATCCTTACCGCATCGCCTTACTACAACAAGCCGACACAGGAAGGACAATACCGCCACTTCCGCGCCATCGCGGAGGCGGTGGAGAAGCCGATCATTCTCTACAACGTCCCTGGCCGCACCGGCGCGAATATTGAGCCCGGCACTCTGGCCCGCCTGGCCGAGGTCCCGAACATCGCGGGCGTCAAGGAAGCCAGCGGCAACATCAGTCAGATGGCTGAAGTCTGCCACGCCGTTCCAGAAACTTTCACAGTTTTGTCCGGCGATGACGCCGTCACCCTTCCCCTGATCGCGCTCGGGGGTGTGGGAATTATCTCCGTCGCCTCCAACGAGATTCCACGCGAGATGTCGGAGATGACCCGCGCCGCGCTCGCCAATGACTGGGAGTCGGCACGCCGTATTCACCGGAAGTATCTGCCCCTGATGCTGGCGAACTTTATTGAGTCCAACCCTCTGCCGGTGAAGGCTGTGCTGGCCATGATGGGCAGGATCGAAGAAGTGTATCGGCTGCCGATGCTGCCCATGCGCCGCGATACCCGCTCCAGGCTGCAAAAGATTGCTGCCGAAGCGGGATTGATCAGCAAGCCGGCCGTCGCGGCGGTCGAGGCCGCCAACTTCTACGTCTATGAAAACTGGCTGGCGGGGCCGCACAAGATCGTGCTGCATCGCTCCAGTTGCGGCCAATGCAATCACGGCAAGGGACGCCCGGTAGGACACGATGCCAACCATGCCCGCTGGCATGGCCCGTACGCCTCGCTCTCCGAGGCCCGCGAGGCCTCGCAACAAATGGCGGGCGTGCTGATTCGGAGCGAATGCAAGTGCATTTGAGATTTCAGATTTAAGATTGCAGATTGAAAACCTCTCCGATGCCGGGAGCGGCGCGTTTGCTTTTCAATCTGCAATCTAAAATCTGCAATCTGAAATCCTTTCTTCTATACTTCCCTTCTCATGCCCTC
>DATGYF010000041.1:0-3052 GCA_035298145.1 Terriglobales bacterium
AACCAGCCGTACGATCCCCACTGTAGGCACAGTCGACGTCACATCTAAGGAGATTCATGTTGAACGATCTGCGCAACTTTCTAGCACTCTCGTATGACCAACTGGAACAGTTGAATCTGAAGGCGAAGGAGCAGCGTAAGAACCGCGTAGCCCTGCACAAGATCCAGGAAGAGCGGCTCAAGTACCTGACCGACGAAAAGCACATCAAGGCGGTGACTGTACTTTTCAGCGATCTCGAAGGCCGGCTGCACATGCTGGATTATGACAAGAAGTTTCTGATCAAGAGCTGGGACAACCTGACCTTTGACGGGTCGTCGATTCGTGGGTTCACGGCGCAGCGGGAAAGCGATCTGCGGCTGGGGATCGACTGGGCGGCATTTTACTGGGGTCCAGCCGACTACTTCGGGTCGGGTAAAGTGCTGGTGTTCGGCGATGTCATCGACAAGAGCGGAACGCCGTACGCCGCCGACATCCGCGGCATTCTCAAACTGTATGCCGAAAAGCAGTACAAGGAGGAAGGCTACACCCTGAACGCGGCCAATGAGATTGAAGGCTTCCTGTTTCAGGGAGTGGACGCGGAGCGGCGCTACAACGAAACCGGCAAGTTTGAATACGTCAATACCGGCGGATATTATCACTCGCTGCCCGGCGACCCCCTGCGCACGTTCATCGATACCACCGCGGAAGTGCAGCGCGCCATGGGCTTCCAGAATGAGAAAGACCATCCGGAAGTAGCGCCGTCGCAGTTTGAAATCAACTATGGGTACGGCGAAGTCGTGGCTGCGGCCGACCAGATCCAGATTTACAAACTGGTATGCCGCCAGGTCGCAACCCATATGGGCCTGACCGCCAGTTTCCTTCCGAAACCGGTGGTGGGCGTGAACGGCAGCGGCATGCACACCAATGTGTCCATCAGCAAAGGCGGCAAGAACCTGTTCTGGGACCCCAAGGGCGAGGAGAAACTGAGCAAGCTGGGATGGTCGTTCGTGGACCGCATACTCACCCACGGCAACGACATCTGCCTGCTGCTGAATCCCAGCGTGAATGCCTACCGGCGCCTGGATCCGCACTTCGAAGCGCCCAACCAGATCAAAGCTTCGGCGGTGGATCGCGGCTCCATGATTCGTATTCCCATCGGCAACGAAAAGAGCATGCGAGTGGAAGTGCGTTCGGTGGCCCCGGATGCGAATCCTTACATGGTGATGCTCTCGATCTTCAAGACCGGCATCGACGGCGATACGGCGAAGATCAAGAATCTACGCCAGGCCGAGCGTTATCTGCCGGACAACATCTACGACGCGATGGCAAATTTCGACAAAGCGGCGTGGACGACGAAGCTTTTCGGCGAGGATGTAAAGGGACGGTACCTGGAATTGAAAAAGGCGGCGGCCGATCGCTGTCCACGCCTGCTGGGTACGTTTGTGAAGGCGCCGGAGGTGCAGTACCACCACGACGTTTACAATCAGTTCCTGTGGAACCTGTTCTAGACCGGCAGGATCGTCGAGGCTGAGAAGAATGAAGGCCGCGTTCTCCAGGAGCGCGGCCTTTCTGTTATGCAAATCTTTGCCGGCGTTGACAGTGTCTTTACATTCTCGCTGATCTCTCATTTCATAAAATGAAAGCACTGGAATTGCGGCTGCGGATTCCGCTCGCGGCAGAAAGGAGAACACTGATGCACCGGCCGCATCGATTTGCCTTGGCCGCTATCCTGGTCTTCTGTGCGTCCAGCGCTTTGGGTCAGCATGGAGGACACGGCGGCGGTCGTCGGGGTGCGCCCGGCAGCGCAGGGACCAGCGATTCCAGTTTGCAGGATTTCAATCGCGCCCTGGCGGTTCAGGCCACGCCCGACCAGGCATCCCGGTTCCTGTCCCTGGCGAAGAGCACGGAGGCCGCGAGGAAGCAGGCGCAGGATCTGCTCCGGCTGGCCGCGAAGGCCGATGACCCGTCTGAGTTTTCTCGGCACGTCGCCTCCCTGAAAGATGCTGTTGAAGAGGTACAGAGCGGAAACAGATCTTTTATGAAAAGCTTTTCAAAATCGCAGAAATCAGGATTGAAAGAAGTGACGAAAAAACTCGACAAGGCGGATTCCGAGATCACGAAACAAAAGAAGGTCTTGGACCAAAGCCTGGGACTTCCCCAGGGCGACGACGAAGGGGTTGCCGGCCTGGCGGACAAGATGGAAAAAGCCCTGGCGGATTTTCTGGCCCAGCAGCTGAGTCTGGGCAAGGAGATGGGGATCCAGGTGCCGGCGCAGTGAAGGTGAGATGATCCGGTGTGGTTGTGTGGTCGCGGGCGACTCGCCCGCGCAGGTTTTGTTTTAAAGTGCAGATAAGAACTGGCGAGGAGAGTTGCTCCTCGCCTTGTGCTTTTGCGGCCTGTCTCACCTGGTTCAAGGCGCGCGGGCGAGTCGCCCGCGGCCACGCGGTCTAACTTCTACCTAGAAAAGCGCGGTCGGCCTGCGCTTCCAATTCTTTCCTTTTTCTTTGGCAATATTTTCCATGTCGTTCACGTAGGCGCCCGCCTGGGTCAGTACATGGTGCAGGTCATTGCCGACACTGATGAAGGTGAATCCTTTTTCCAGGAACTCGCCCACGCGAGCGGTGCCGAAGAGGAAGAGCCCGAGAATGAGATTGTTCTTGCGGGCGTGATCGACCAGCTTCTGAGTGGCCGCCCCCAGTTCCGGCGAGGTGTACATGTGGGGGAACTCGTACTTCTCGTACAGTCCCATCGACATACACAAGTCGTTCTGGCCGAGGAACAGGATGTCCACTCCGGGCACAGCGGCGATTTCCGCGATATTGTCGATGCACGAGGCCGTTTCCACCTGCAGCGCGACGATGCCGTTGTTGTTGAAATTGCCGGCGTATCCCAGAAGCCCCGCCTTGTTCATGCTGCGCTGAGGGAAATAAACCGAGCGCGTTCCGACTGTGGGATATTTGGTGCAGCTCACTGCCTGGCGCGCTTCTTCCGCGGTATTGATGTAGGGGATGAGAACGCCGTCGGCGCCCATGTCGAGGGCCTGCTGAATGCCGGGGCGATCGTCGTATCCGCC
>DATGYF010000042.1:0-1678 GCA_035298145.1 Terriglobales bacterium
CGCATCATGAGGGCCGAGTTCCCGGGCGCGATGTAAGTCTCATCGCCGATGCCTTCGACGGTGGTAAACGTCTCCATGCCGGAGATATGTTTCATGGCGCCGTGTGCGATCCCCATGGTGATGCCGCCATTCTCCCAGGTGTATTCGACGTCGAAATGCTGTCCGTTGCCGTAGGAATACTCGCAAGATGCGGTGCCGCGCTGCTCTACCGACTCGACCGGCTGGCCCAGAGCATCGGACGCCTCGCTGGTGGTCAACATGGCACAGGGCTGCCGCTTGCCGGTGTAGGGCTTGGCGTTGGTGTGCATCGACTCAGAGAATTCGTGGGTCTTCTGTTTGACCCGGTATGCGATATAGGCGCAGCTGCCCGCCACCACCAGAATTAGAAACACGAAAAAGGCCAGCACGCCGATGAGGATCTTCATCCCCGTGCTGCTGCCTTTGGAAACCGGAGCACCTGGCGCCGGGGGCATTACCGTTCCAACGGGCGCAGCCGGCGGGGCGGGCTGAGTGGCGCCGCACTTGGTACAGAATTTCGCTCCATCGGCCAGCGGGTTTCCACAACTTACGCAGAATGCAGCCATTGTTTTGCCTCCGTAAATATCTTTCTCGCTCCATCACACATCGCAGGATTTCGTGGGCGGTATCACGATGGTTTTTTCCTGATGAAAAATGTCCTTCGAAACTTTGCCTTTGTCCTTACCCAGAATGGTGGCATTGGCGCCGACCTGAATCGTGGTGATCAGCCGCGCCTTCTGGCAGGGTATGAGCGACCCCGCTCCCGCCGCAATGGTTGACGTGGTAATGATCACCTGGGCGTAGGCCGCGCCGGTGGTCTTTAACTTGTCTGAGACTGCCTGCTGGATTTTGCTTCCGAATGGAGTCTTCTTCAGCAGGTTCAAAGCGGCGTCGGCCAGGCCGGGTGGCGCGAATTTCTTCACCACTTGAAAGACCGTATCCGTGCCCAGCTTCAATTCGATCCGCGGCATGGCCACGGCTGCTACGAACCCCACCGGCGCGATCGGCGAAAGCGAGAAGTTGTCCACGATGGAACCTTCCGCGTTCCCCTGACCTTCCTGGTTCACATTTCCTTGATCGAGGCTGAATCCCTGCACCCCGTTGTAGGCCACATTGAAGCGGCCGCGGGCAACTTCCTTGCCGCCCGTGAAGGCGGGATGGAGCAGCAGCGCCTCGCTGACTTCGAGCGAAAACGGTAGCCCCCCGATAGGCAGCGGAATGCTGAAGGAAGAAGGTAGCTTGATCCTCTGTTCCGCGGCTTCGACCCCGGCCGCGTCCTTGGCCGCTTCCCACCCGAAGTTCACCTGCCCGTTCAGGTTCTTGTTCTGATAGTCGAAGTATTTGAGCTGGCTGTCCTTAACCATGATGGTGGCAGCCGTCTCAAAGTTCTGCACGTAACCCGAGCCTGTCACCTTGACCACCAGGCCGTTGTATTTACGCGAAACGTCGAGATCGAGGTTGAGCTTGTCGGGCAGCGGCGAGGCCTTGACGGTGTAAGCCCAGCCATCATCTTCGCCCGAGAGACTGAGGCCGCCGCTATCGGCATATACCGTGCTGCTCAGGGCGCCCAGAATCTGGCCGGAAAGAGTCAACGGAGCTTCGGAAGCGGTTTGAGGAATGGCGGCACTCGCTCGCGCCACCGCGGCAAAATTTACCGGTG
>DATGYF010000043.1:0-6256 GCA_035298145.1 Terriglobales bacterium
TTTAGAAGCGTCAGAGCATCGGACCTATTTTGAAAGAAGATATTTCCAAAGCATCGCCAGAGCGCCACAAAAAGCGCATTCAGCTGGCTCTTCCCATTCGCGTCACCTACTGGGATAACACGCAAAAGCCCTGCCTCGAGATTGCCTGCACTTACGACATTTCCGAGCACGGCGCCCGGGTCACAGGCCTGCGCTGCGTGAAGGAAGCGGGCGAAGTTATCGCCATCGAGCGCGGCAGGAACAAGGCCTTCTGCCGTGTGGTCTGGGTAGGCGAGCCAAATTCGGAGCTGGCGGGTCAAATCGGATTGCAGTCTGTGGAATCGGACCGGATGCTGTGGGAAGCCGAACTGAAAGATATGGTGGAAGTTTATGAGCCCATCACGCTGGATGGAAGCGCCAAGGGCCCTCGAACCTTTGCATCCCACGAACGCCGCCGCCGCCGCGAACGCTTTAACCTGGAAGGGTCCGCTGAACTGGTGGAACAAGGCGACCACATCTTCAAAGCCGACGTCATCCTGAAGAATATGTCAGAGATGGGATGCCTCGTCCTGACCAAGCACATGGTGCCGGCCGGAACCGAGTTGAAATTGACGCTCCATGTGGACGACCAGGTTTTGACGCTGAAGGGCCAGGTCAGGCATGCGGAACCGCAGGTGGGGCTCGGAATCGAATTCCGCGAGATTCGCAAGGGCGAGCGCCAGATACTGCAGTTCCTTATCCGCAAATTAGCTGAAAAGCATCTCGAAGACACCCTGCAGTTCGAAATCCATAAATAAGCGGGCTTCGGGCGTCAGCATGGAATGTGGGCGCGAGCGTCCCGCTCGTGCCGTGCCGCGCAATGAGCCGCACGAGCGAGGACGCTCGCGCCTGCACTGGGCCACCGCTAATTACTGGCGGCTTCGGCCACGGGCTGCTCGCGATCCACATCCTTCAAGCGAGCTGCCTTGCCCTTCAGACTGCGCAGGTAATAGAGCTTGGCGCGGCGCACCTTGGAGGAGCGCAGCAGCTCCACCTTGTCCACCACTTTGGAATGCAGCGGGAAGATGCGCTCGACGCCGTGGCCGAAGCTGATCTTGCGCACCGTAAAGCTGGCCTGCGGCCCCCGGCTGCGCGCAATTACCACGCCCTCGAATGCCTGCAACCGTTCCTTGTCGCCTTCCTTGATTTTCACGTGCACCCGGACACTGTCGCCCGGCACGAATTCAGGGATGTCGGTGCGTTTGGTCTTAGCCAGAAGTTTTTCGATGATCAGGTTAGTCACGATTTATCCCCCAGTACCAGAAATCTTTGATGGTTCAATCTTCTTTGCCCGTGATGCGGGCCAGCAACTGTTTATCCTCGTCGCCCAGCGCGGCCCCGTCCAGCAGGTCGGGCCGGTTGCGCCATGTTTTCTCCAAAGCCGTGCGCCGGCGCCAGCGGCGTATTTCTTCATGATTACCTGAAACCAGGACTTCAGGCACCTGCAATCCCCGAAAATCCGCCGGCCGGGTGTAGTGCGGATAATCCAGCAATCCACCTGAGGCGCAAGTGGAGTCGGCGCCACCCGCTCGCACCGCCGTGGTTACCGTGAATGACTCCTGCCGCGCCGACGCTTCGTTTCCCAATGCGCCGGGAATGAGCCGCGTCACCGTGTCCAGAATCACTGCCGCACCCAATTCGCCGCCGCTCAGCACGTAGTCGCCAATGGACAACTCACGGTCGGCCAGGTGCTGCCCCACACGCTCATCCACGCCCTCGTAGCGGCCGCAGATCAGGACAATCCGCTCCAGGTTCGCAAGTTCTTCCGCCCCGCTCTGGTCGAAACGCCGGCCCTGTGCCGAGAGCAGGACTACGCTCTGTTTCGCATCCGGCGCAAGGCGCTCGGCGCGGCCCTGGATGCTCAGCCCTTCAATACATTCAAAGATCGGTTCCGGCTTCAGCACCATGCCTTCGCCGCCGCCGAAGGGGCGGTCATCCACGGTGCGGTGCCGGTCATGCGCAAACGCCCGCAAGTCGTGGACTTCGATCGTCGCCAGGCCAGCTTCGCGGACCCGGCGAACAATTCCGTAGTCGAGCGGTCCGCGAAAGAAATCAGGAAAGATCGTTAGGATGTCGATCTTCATCGCTGGACCTTAGAACTACACAGCAAGTTGTCATGCTGAGCAACCGAGCCGCGCTTTGCGCGGCGAGAGCGTCGAAGCACCCCTATACCTTGCAATGACGAACGAAGGTAGGGGTCCTTCGACTCCGCAACTGCTTCGCTTCGCGAAGCAGCTGCTCCGCTCAGGATGACAGCTTCCTGCTGTTTTTCTGCTGCTCTTTCTCTTCTGCCGTCAACGGAGCGTTCAACTCGAGCATGCCCTCGGGCAATGTCATCACAATCTTCTTATGCCCAAGATCAGTTCTCTTCAAATATGCTTCGGCGTAAGGAATCTCGTACTGGCTCGCTCCCGCCTTGACAATAAGCAGCGGCGCTTCGCCCGCTCCAAACTGTACGTCCTGCACCACGCCAATCTCGCGTTCACCGTCGAACAGTACGCATCCCACCAGGTCGCTGACGTAAACCCAACCCGGCTCCAACTGCGAACGTTCGCTGGCGGGGACCTGCAACTCGCAGCCGATCAGGGTTTCGGCATCGGAAATCGAATCGATGCCTTCGAACTTCAGGACCAGATGACCTTTGTGGGGCCACAGTTCCGCAATCTTCAACTCGCGCCGGGGGCTGTCCCCATCCTTGGGCAAGGCCCACAGGCGCATACCTGGTTGAAAGCGCTCCGGGATGTCGCTGTGGGGCTCGGTTGCCACTTCGCCGCGGCGTCCCTGCGTCTTGAGAACGCGCGCCAGCGTGATGAACTCGCCGGCTATTCCAGAATCTCCAGCGCGAAACGCTTGTTGAACTTCAAACCGGACGCAGCCAGCAGGTTGCGCATGGCGCGTGCAGTGCGTCCCTGCTTGCCGATCACCCGGCCCAGATCGTTCGGGGCAACCGTAAGCTCAAGCACGGACTCTCCGTCTTCTTCGACCTGATTGACCGCGACTTGTGCGGGATCATCGACCAGAGCTTTCGCAATCTGCTCGATCAGCACTCGCATGTCCCCGGTGGGCTCGCTCATAGGGATATCCTGTTCTATGTGTTGGACTTTGCCGGGAGGAGCAACCCGAGATCAGGCCACGGGAACGGCACTGACTGGCGCCGGCCGCGACACGATCTTGCTGACCCGGTCCGACAGCTTGGCGCCCTTCGAAACCCAGTAGTCTATGCGCTCACGCTTGAGTTCGATGCTGGCCGGGCTGGTCCGGGGGTTGTATGTCCCGACCACCTCGACCGGACGGCCATTGCGTGCACGTTCTTTCTCGATGACCACCACCCGATACTGCGGTTGTTTGCGCGCACCGGTGCGCGACAGACGAATCATTAACACAGAGCTTATGTTCCTTTCCTAATTGCTTCAGGCAGGCTGAGACAAACCATTATTTTTGCAGAATTTACCCGGATTAGCAAGTTGCGGTCATGGAAAACGGGCGTCCCCGCCCGTCTCCGCCGGCGGGCGGGGACGCCCGTCCTCCAAAACTTGCACTCACAGCTTGCATTCTTGTTAATATATCGAGTTCAATACAGCTCGGCACACCAGGGAGACCAGAACCATGACCTACGTGATCGCGGAACCATGCATCGGAACCAAGGACACCGCCTGTGTGGACGCGTGCCCGGTGGACTGCATTCATCCTAAGAAAGATTCGCCCGCCTACGCCGAAGAAGAGATGCTGTACATCGATCCCGTGGAATGTATCGACTGTGGAGCTTGTGTGCCCGTGTGCCCGGTATCGGCCATTTTCGCGCTGGACGATCTGCCAGAGAAGTGGGCGTCTTTCACCGAGCGCAACGCGAAGTATTTCGGAAGATAAGGCGGACGTCAGGCGTCGGACCTCAGGCGTCAGCTGTGAATTTTCAAAATGACTCTTTGTTGTTTGTGTCGAAGGTGTGACTTGAAAGTCCAAGGCCCGAAGTCTGACGCCCAAAGCCCGGGGTCTGACGTCCGAGGTCCGGCCCCCGCCTTCCCATCTCCCCAGCGCTCCATTACAATCAGACGTTAACCTGCTGGGCTTCCATGACACTGAAGGAGTCGGAAGCGATCGTCCTGCGCACCTATCCTTTGCGCGAGGCTGATCTGCTGGTCACGTTGTTTACGCGAGCCGAGGGGAAAGTTCGCGGCGTGGCGCGCTCAGCGAAGAAATCGAAGCGACGGTTTGGGGGCGCGCTCGAACCGCTCACCTACGTGCGGGCTCTTTATGAAGATCGCGAGCGGCAGGAACTGGCGCGGCTGGACTCCTGCGAGGTGCTGGAATCGCCGCTGGCGACGGAAGTAAGTTATCCGCGGGCAGTCGCGCTGGCGCATGTAGCGGAGTTGCTTGACGAGTTGCTGCCGGACCGCGAAGCCAATGATGCCGTGTTTCGGCTGGCGCTTGCGGTCCTGGCGGGATTGCGCGGGCCCGATGTCTGGATGCCGGTGACGTACTTCGAGCTGTGGATGACCCGCCTGATGGGCTACCTGCCCGACCTCGGCGAGTGCATGGTTTGCGGACGCACGCTGAACGGCAGCCGGGCCTTCTTTCACGCGTTGACCGACGGCCTGCTGTGCGCTGATGACAAGCGGCTGGCATCATCCGAGATCTCCGGAGAATCGCGGGCGCTGGCGGCCCAGATGTTTCGCGCACCCGTAGAAAGTTTTGCGGGGACACCCTGGCCCAAGAAGCAGGCGAGCGATCTGCGCAAGTTTCTGGTACAGACGCTGCAGCGGCACCTTGAGAAGAAGCTGATCACTGCAGGTATGCTGGAGAAGATCGCCGCTTAACGTTTCCGCTGAGAACCGGGAACCAATAACTGGGAACTGAGTCAAGAACCGCATGCCAAGCCCCAAACCCAATCCGCTTACGTTCCAGGAACTGATCCTGCGATTGCAGACCTTCTGGGCGGAGCGCGGGTGCGTCCTGCAACAACCCTACGATGTCGAGGTCGGGGCCGGCACCATGGCGCCGGAAACTTTTCTGCGGGTGCTGGGGCCGCAACCCTACAAGGTTGCATATGTGCAGCCTTCGCGCCGACCGGCCGATGGGCGATATGGAGAAAATCCCAACCGCCTGTTCAAGCACATGCAGTTGCAGGTCATCCTGAAGCCGCCGCCGGAAAATGTGCAGGAGCTTTATCTCGAATCCCTGGGCGCGATGGGCATTGATCTGCGCCAGCACGACATCAAGTTTGAAGAAGACAATTGGGAGTCGCCCACGCTGGGAGCCTGGGGAATCGGCTGGCAGGTCATGCTCGATGGCCTCGAAATCACCCAGTTTACCTACTTCCAGCAGTGCGGCGGCGTCGATCTGGACCCCATCTCAGCCGAACTCACGTACGGGCTGGAGCGCATCGCTTCGTTTTTGCAGGATAAAGACTCAATTTATGACATCGTGTGGGCACGTGACCCCGAAAACGCGCGCGTGACAACCTACGGCGACGTCAGGCTGGCCGATGAGCTGCAATTCTCGGTGTACAACTTCGAGTTGGCCGACGTGGAAAAAGCGTGGAAGCACTTTGAGTTGTGCGAGGGTGAGTGCAAGGCGTTGCTGGAAAAGTATGCGCCATTCGCCAATGAGAAGAACGATGGCGTTGGCCGCGATAAACAGCGGTTCCCCTTGCTCGCAACTTATGACCTGTGCCTGAAGTGTTCGCACCTGTTCAACATTCTGGACGCGCGCGGTGCGATTTCGGTGACCGAGCGTGTGGGCGTGATTGCGAGGGTCAGGGCTCTGGCGGTGGGGATCGCGAAGGCCTTTGTAGATCAGCAGCGCGCAGACCCTTCCGTGACGATTCGAGGGGAAGCGATCGCCGGGAAGAAACAGAGCAGCAAGAAAGAGAGGTTGTCGTCCGTGGGATCGTAAAGGGTAGGTCTTTGTAGCGCCGTTGTCCCGGCGGCTGTCGTGAGGGCGTCCCGCCCTCACCGCCGAGGGCAAGATGCCCTCGGGACAGCCGGCAAGATGCCGGCGCGCTACAAAGATCGATTGGCTATTCAGGATGCCAGATTTTCTACTCGAAATCGGTTGCGAAGAGATTCCGGCGCGGATGATTGACGCGGCGTCGCTGGAACTGCGCGAACGCCTGCACAGGCTTCTCGACCGCGAACGACTGCTGCCCGCGAGTGCCTTGACTTATCTCGATACGCCTCGCCGCCTGGCGGTGCTGGCGGCAAATATTCCAGTCGTCCAACCAGAGATCGTCGAGGAACAA
>DATGYF010000044.1:0-5927 GCA_035298145.1 Terriglobales bacterium
TGCATGATGTTCAGCGCATTCAGCACCGGGAAGGTGCCGGCAAACATTGCCGGGATGATGGCAAAATATTTAGCCACGTCATTGGCGATTGAGAACGTGGTCAGGGCCCCGCGCGTCATCAGCAACTGCTTGCCGATTTCGACGATCTCGATGAGCTTGGTGGGATTCGAATCCAGGTCCACCATGTTGCCCGCTTCTTTCGCGGCCTGGGTGCCGGTGTTCATGGCGACGCCGACGTCGGCCTGGGCCAGCGCGGGCGCGTCGTTGGTACCGTCTCCGGTCATGGCCACCAGTTTTCCGTCGGCCTGTTCACGACGAATCAAGTCCATCTTTTCCTTGGGCGTGGCCTGGGCGAGAAAATCATCGACCCCGGCTTCGCGGGCAATGGCGGCCGCGGTAAGCGGGTTGTCGCCCGTGATCATGACGGTGCGAATGCCCATGGCGCGAAGCTGGCTGAAGCGTTCGCTGATTCCGCCTTTCACGATGTCCTTGAGATAGATCACTCCCAGGGCCCGCTTGTTTTCTGAAACCACCAGGGGAGTACCGCCGGAGCGCGCGATCTGCTCAACCGTTGCCTGCACTTCTTTGGGGAGGCCGTTGCCGTTCACCGCGGAGATATATTTTGCGATCGCGTCCGACGCGCCCTTGCGGATTTCGCGGCCATCCAGATTGACGCCCGACATGCGGGTCTGCGCAGTGAAGGGCACAAAGTGCGCTTCGTGATCGGCCAGGTTACGTCCCCGCAGGCCATAGCGCTCTTTTGCCAGCACCACAATCGAGCGGCCTTCCGGGGTTTCGTCCGGAAGCGATGACAGCTGGGCGGCGTCGGCGAGTTGCGCCTCGGTGACTCCCGGCGCGCAGACAAACTCCGCCGCCTGCCGGTTTCCCAACGTGATGGTGCCGGTTTTATCCAGAAGCAGGGTGTTGACGTCGCCGGCGGCCTCGACCGCGCGTCCCGACATGGCCAGCACATTGTGCTGCACCAGACGGTCCATGCCGGCGATGCCGATGGCGGAAAGCAAACCTCCGATCGTGGTCGGGATCAGGCAGACCAGCAGCGAAACCAGCACGAACACGGTCTGCGGCGATCCTGAATAAATTGCGAAGGGCTGCAGCGTGACGACGGCCAGCAGAAAGATAATGGTCAAGCCGGCCAGCAGGATGTTGAGCGCGATTTCATTGGGCGTCTTCTGCCGCTCGGCGCCTTCGACCAGCGCGATCATGCGATCGAGGAAGGTTTCCCCGGGGTTGGAACTGATCTTGATCTTGATGTGGTCGGAGAGCACGCGCGTGCCTCCGGTCACGGCCGAGCGATCGCCGCCAGCTTCGCGAATCACCGGAGCAGACTCGCCCGTGATCGCGGACTCGTCCACTGAGGCCACGCCTTCGACGATTTCTCCGTCGCCAGGAATGAATTCGCCCGCGGCCACCAACACCATGTCGCCGGAACGCAGTTTGGAACTGGCAATCTTTTCGACCTTGCCGTCGGGCAGCACGCGGTTGGCGACCGTCTCCGAGCGGGCCTTGCGCAAGGACTCGGCCTGGGCTTTGCCGCGGCCTTCCGCCATGGCTTCCGCGAAATTGGCGAACAGCACGGTAAACCATAGCCAGAGCGTGATCTGGAGGTTGAAGCCAAACTGGCCCTGGTGTCCGAGCACATCGCGCACCAGCAGGACCGTGGTCAGCACGCTGCCCACTTCCACCACGAACATGACGGGATTGCCCATCATCTTGCGTGGATTCAGCTTCAGGATGGATTCCCAGAGCGCGCCTCGCACGATCTTCAAGTCCCAAATCGCCTTACCCTTTTTTTCTGCCATATTTCCTCAGAAGGTCTTTCCGGCTTGCATCATCAGGTGCTCGAGAATGGGACCAAGGCTCAGCGCCGGGAAGAACGTCAACGCACCTACAATCACGATCACCCCCACCAGCAGGACGCTGAACAGAGGGGTGGTGACCGGGAACGTGCCCAGTGACGGCGGAACATATTTCTTTTTTGCCAGATTTCCCGCGATGGCCAGCATGGGCAGAATCATGAAGAAGCGCCCGATCAGCATCGTGATACCGCCGGCGATGTTGTACCAGGGCGTGTTCCCGTTCAGCCCGCCGAAAGCGGAGCCGTTATTGCCGGCCATCGAGGTGAAGGCATAGAGAATCTGGGTCAGGCCGTGGGGCCCGGGATTGCTGATGCTTGATGTCCCAAATCCCTTGACCGACGAGATACCCGCAAACATCAGAATGATGAGCGGAAACACCAGGGTCACCAGCATGGCCATCTTCACGTCGTAGGACTCGATCTTTTTTCCCAGATACTCCGGCGTGCGCCCAACCATGAGTCCGGCGATGAACACAGCCAGCACAACATAGATCAGAATGCCGTACATGCCCGCGCCCACTCCGCCAAATACGGTTTCGCTGAGCATGATGTTGGCCAGCGGTACCATCCCGCCCAGCGGGGTGTAGGAATCGTGCCAGCCGTTGATGGCGCCGCAACTGGCATCCGTCGTGATGGTGGCAAAAAGCGTGGAGTCCGCGATGCCGAAGCGGACTTCCTTGCCTTCCATGTTGCCGCCGGATTGCAGCAGGCTGGCGTGCTGGTCCACGCCCTTGAGCAGGGGATTGCCTTTGGCTTCCGCCCAGTACGCCGTGGTCACGCCGCACACGAACAGGATTGCCATGGCCGCCCAGACCGCCCAGCCGTGGCGCGGCGATCCCGTCATGCGGCCCAGGGCGTAGGTCAGGCCGGCCGGAATCACGAAGATGGAAATCATTTCCAGGTAATTACTCAGCGGCGTGGGATTCTCGAAAGGATGCGAGCTGTTGGCATTGAAGAAGCCGCCGCCGTTGGTGCCGAACATCTTGATGGCTTCCTGGGAAGCGACCGGACCCTGGGCGATTACCTGGTCGGTAACTGTGTCCATAACCGGCTTGCCGTCGGGGCCGACAACTGGTTTTCCGTCGGCCACCCGTTGCACCTGCTGAGGCTCGATCAGCTTTACCGTGTCGTACGGCCTGAAGTTCTGCACCACGCCTTGCGAGACCAGGACCAACGCGTAAACGATGCAGGTGGGCAGCAGTACCCAGAGCGTGGTCCGGGTGAGATCGACCCAGAAATTGCCGATGGTTTCTTTTTCGCGCCGCGAGATGCCGCGAATGAACGCGATGGCAAGCGCGATACCAACCGCCGCGGAGACGAAGTTGTGGTACGCCAGCCCGGCCATCTGCGTGAGATAGCTCATGGTAGCTTCGCCGCCATAGTTCTGCCAGTTGGTGTTGGTGGTGAAGGAGGCGGCTGTATTAAACGCAAGATCGGGAGTCACCGCCGCGAGCTTCTGGGGATTCCAGGGCAGAAACTGCTGCGTGCGTTCGATCAGGTACAACACCAGCATGGAGACGCAACTGAACAGCAGCATGGCGAAGGCGTATTCCGTCCAGCGCATCTCGTGTTCTTCGTCCACCAGCGTCAGGCGGTACAACAGCCGCTCCACCGGGCGCAGCACCGGGTCAAGAAAGGTGCGTTCGCGGTTGAACACGCGCGCCATGAACACGCCCATGGGCTTGGTTACCGCCAGGATCACGGCGAGATACACGATGATTTGCAGCCAGCCATTTGCCGTCATGGGAATTAGAACCTCTCCGGGCGCAGCAGGGCGTATAGCAGATAGACCATCAGTCCTGCGCTCACAATCAGCATGATGATTGATTCAGCATCCATGGCATTTCACCTCAGCGAATGCGATCGCAGAACTTCACATAGGCGATGGAAATCAGAAAGAAAGCAATTGTCAGTGCAACGAAAATGATGTCTCGCATGTCTGGGCTTCTCCGATTCGTAGACCGCTTCAGCCCGAGCGATAACGACGCTCGGATGTGGCCCCAGCTTCTCGACCGGCCTTGCCGGCTGCCGCCGCATGCAGCCCGCCTGCCGCTGCCTCCCTCGACCCGCTGACGGAATTGCCGGTGAGAGCGGTGGTGATTCGGACCACTCCAATCGCCAGGTGGGACGAGGAATTCGCCAGCACAGCGCGGCGCCGCGTCCGCGACGCATCTGCTGCGTAGTGTAGTCCCCCCGAGCGGACCGCGTGTCCGGTATGCATCTTCCCATCACGGGTCACGGCGACCAGAAAACGGACCATGAATACCACGCCCAGAAGACACCCCATCAGCATGAGTACGCTTGCACTCGCAGATGTCACCAGGTGAGGCATTGTGGTCTCTCAATAGCATTGGATAATTCCGACCATAAAGTTTGTGTAAGAAGTGCATAAAGAGATCGTAAAAAGAGGTAAGCGATTGAAGACTCGGGAGTTGGTCCACGGGATGGGGTTGTGTCGGCGGCCGCGTGGGGACAGCCGCCCGCGGCTGTCCGGGCGAGCTCTGCTTGCCAGAGGTTCTACGACGCATATGCAGGCTTCAGCCTAGCGGAGCTTCGCTCCGTGGGACAGCCGGGGGCGGCTGTCCCACGTAGATCAAGCCGGATCAAACAGTGCCGGCAGGTTCGAAGCGGTATCCCACCCACGGTTCCGTGATGATGTAGCGTGGCGTGTCCGTGGAATCGATTTTCTTTCGCAACTGTGCCACCAGCACGCGCAGGTGTTCCGGTTGTTCCACGCTGTTGGGCCCCCAGATGGCGAGAAGAAGCGCGCGATGCGTCACCACCCGGCTGGCGTGTCTGGCCAGGTAAAGCAGGAGTTCGAACTCCTTGGGAGTAAGCCGGACTTCGCTGTTCTTGACCGAAACCCGGAATGCGTCCGCATCAATCTTGAAATCGCCGATGGCGATAGTGCGCTTGGCCGGATCCTCGGTAGGCTGGGCGCGCGCCAGGTTCCTTCGCACCCGGGCCAGAAGTTCGTCCATGCCGACCGGTTTGGTTACGTAGTCGTCCGCGCCCGCGTCCAGCGCCTCCACCTTGGTCTTCTCCTCGCCCTTCACTGACAGCACGATAATCGGCAGCGTGGACTCCGCGCGCAGCTGCCGGCACAGTTCGATTCCATTCATGTTGGGCATGGAAATGTCGGTGACCACCAGGTCGGGGTGCCACTCTCGTGTCGATCTCAGGCCGGCGAGGCCGTCATTCGCGGTGCGGACTTCGTAGCCGCTGCCGGTGAGAGCAGTGCGCAGAACCCGCGTGATCTGCGGCTCATCATCGACCACCAGGATGCGCTTCTTATCAGCCATGTAGGTTCAAGAGGACTGCTGGGTCACTATGTGAACGTCCACCGGTGGCGCGTCCCGAAGAAATTTGTGGATCGCATTCAGATACAGGTAACGCTTCCAGCCTTTCACCAAGGAATGGCCGAACACCACCTGGGTGATGTGCTTCTCGCGGACAAACTGGGCCACTGCTTTGGCCACCGTCGGCGACTTCAATTTGACTACCTGCGCGCCCACGGCCTCGGCAAAGCGCACGTTCGACGCCAGAGTGCGCTGGTTGGCGTCGTTGTCGTCCACTCCAATGTCCACGTAAACCACGTACAACTCGCCGTCGAGCCGCTTGGCCATGCGGGCGGCGCGGGCAATGAGGTGTTGCGCCGCAGGATTGGAGCTGATCGCGACTGCGAATCTCTCCCGGATGCCAAGATTGCGCTCTCCCCCCTCCTGCTCTAGGTAGTTTTCCAGGCTACGGTCAACCTCCTGCGCCACCTCCTGCAGGGCCAGTTCCCGGAGGGCAATCAGATTTCCCGGACGAAAAAAATTCGAGAGCGCTTTCTCCACCCGGTCCAGCGGATAAATGTCGCCGCGCCGCATGCGGGTCTGCAGCGCTTCCGGAGTCAGGTCGGCCATGACCACTTCCCGCACCCGCTTCATTACCCAGTCCGGCACGGTTTCGCGCACGGTGATGCCGCTGATGCGTTGCACGCTGGGCGCGACACTCTCCAGGTGCTGCACATTCATGGTCGTCAATACGTCGATGTCGGCGTCCAGCA
>DATGYF010000045.1:0-3860 GCA_035298145.1 Terriglobales bacterium
AATCAGATCATTACGCGCGCCGAGTACCTGCGCAGCAAAGATCAGCTGAAACAGGAAGCGCAGCAGCAGGACCCGGCGAATGCCGACAAGATCGTCGCTGAGAAAGACAAGGACGTTTTACGCGATTTGATCGACCAGCAATTGCTGCTCGAAAAGGGCAAAGACCTGGGCATCACAGCCGATACCGAAGTGATCAAACGGCTCGACGAGATGCGCAAGGAAATGAAGCTGGAATCGATGGAAGACCTGGAAAAGGCCGCCCAGGCGCAGGGCATTGGCTTCGAGGATTTCAAGCAGAACCTGAAGAACCAGATCATCACCCAGCAGGTTATCTCCAAGGAAGTCGGCTCCCGGATGTCCATCGGCAAGGAGGAATTGCAGGAATTCTACGATGCTCACAAGAGCCAGATGGAGCAGCCCGAACAGGTCCGGTTGAGTGAACTTCTGATTTCGACAGAGAAGAAGGATCCGGCTACGGCTGAAGCCCAGCAAGTCGCGGCGGCGCAGGCCAAGGCGGATGAACTGCTCGCCCAGATTCGTAAGGGAGCGGCTTTTGACGAAGCCGCCAAGAAGAACTCCGACGGTCCCACCGCCGCTCAGGGTGGCGATCTCGGTTACTTCAAGCGCGGCACGCTGGCCAAGGAGCTCGAGGACAAGACCTTTGCTATGAAGCCCGGCGAGGTTTCTGACGTGATCCGCACCAAGCAGGGCTTTGTCATCCTCAAGGTCACCGAACACCAGCAGGCCGGGGTGCCTCCGCTCAGCCAGATTGAGGGGAGGGTTCAGGACGCCATCTACATGCAGAAACTCCAGCCCGCGCTGCGCGCCTACTTGCAGAAGCTGCGCGAGGAAGCCTATATCAAGATCGCCGGCGGCTACGTGGACACTGGCGCCAGCCCCAACCAGACCGCACCGATCGAAACCACCGCCAAGGAGGCGGGCGCCAAGGAACTGAAGAAAAAGAAGAAAAAGCTGGGCATCCTCTAGGCAGTTCCCAAGCCTCCGGAAGCGAGAGACAGGCCGCAATCTATGAAGGAATTTTTCGTTTCCGACTGTGTCCAGTACGAGAACAAGATCATCACCACGACTTTTGTAGTGGTGTCCCGTCAGGTCAAGCCGAAAAAGAGCGGTGAGCCTTACCTGGCCTTCACCCTGGGCGATCGCAGCGGCCACATCGAGGCCAAGATGTGGGACAACGTCGAGGATGCCATTGACGCCTGCGATCAGGACGACTTCATCAAGGTCAAGGGCCTGATCAATAAGTACAAGAACCGCTTCCAACTCACCATCCACAAGCTGCGCCGTATGGGAGAATCGGAAGTCGATTTCGCCGACTACCTCCCCAAGACCAGCAAAGATATTGGCGAGTTATGGCAAACCCTCGCCGGCTATGTTGCTACCTTTAAAGATCCTCATCTCAAGGCGCTGGTTGAGGCGTTTATGGCGGACCCGGAAATCGCGGAAGCCTACCGCAACGCTCCCGCGGCCAAGACGCTGCATCACGCGTTCATTGGTGGTTTGCTCGAGCACGTGGTCTCGCTTTTCAACTCCTGCGACCTCATGTGCCGTAATTATCCCCAGATCAACCGCGACCTCCTTCTCACCGGCGCCTTCTTTCACGATATCGGCAAGATCCACGAACTGACCTATAACCGCTCGTTTTCCTACAGCACGCGCGGCCAGTTGCTGGGGCACATGATTATCGAACTGGAGATGCTGCAGGCCAAGCTGCCGCTGGTGCCGGGGTTCCCCGAGTCGCTGAAGACGCTGGTCGAACACCTCATCATCAGCCATCACGGACAGTATGATTTCGGCTCGCCCAAACTGCCCATGTTCCCCGAAGCGCTGATGCTTCACTACCTCGACGATCTGGATTCCAAGATGGAAGCCATGCGGGCCCAGTTTGAGCGCGGTGGGGAGTCGGAGGGCGCCTGGAGCGGGTACAATCCGTCGCTGGGCCGCCCCCTGCTGAACACTGCGAAGTTCCTGGCGGGCAAGTCCCCGGAGGAAGAAAACAAAACCGCTCCCGAACCCCCGGTTTCCGGAACGGCGGCCGAGCCGGAAGAAAAAAGTGGCGGCGCCATGACTTCTGCCGCGCATGAGGATAAAATCTAGGCGCTTGATGCGAGCGTCGTCGCCCGCGTGATTTTTGTAGCGCCGCCGTCCCGGCGGCTGTCGCGGGGGCGTCTCGCCCGCGCGGGAGGGCAAGATGCCCTCCCGACAGCCGGCAAGATGCCGGCGCTACCGAATATGCTCCAGAACAGATTGCGCTTGGCATGGAATGTCAGCATCCGGTTCACGGCCTTGCGCGCAATCCACTTTCTGATCGACTATCCCGTCGTTGGAGGAAATCATGAGAACCCGTTTGACAGCACTCACCCTTGGTCTCTACTTATCGTTTGCGGTGCTGGGCTGCAATAAGCCCGCCGCTCCGCCCGATTCCAGCGCCTCACCGTCTTCCAGCGATAGCAGCAGTTCGGCCGCGCCGAGCGGAGAGGCCGGCGGTTCTGGTTCGGCAATGTCCAACACCGCAATGTCGAAGATGAAGCCCGAGCCAGCGAAGCCCCTGGTAGTCCCTGCAGGCACGGTGTTGACGGTCCGGCTGGGACAAACGGTCGGCTCCAAGATCAGTTCGCCGGGACAGACCTTTGCCGCCACTCTGGCCAGCCCGGTGGTGGTCGATGGCAAAACCGCGATCCCTTCCGGCGCGGCAGCTTCCGGAACGGTGGTTGATGCGAAGCCCCTCGGCCGTTTCAAGGGTGGAGCCTCGCTGCAGTTGCGCCTGACTTCGATCGCAATTGGCGGTGCTGAGCAGTCCATTTCCACTTCATCCGTGGTCCGGGTAGAAAAAGGCAAGGGTAAGCGCACCGCCGTACTGGCGGGCGGTGGCGCTGGTCTGGGCGCACTGATCGGCGGTTTGGCGGGTGGCGGCAAGGGCGCTGCGATCGGGGCTCTGGCGGGCGGTGGCGCGGGGGCCGGCGGGGCTGCGTTCACTGGCAACAAGGACATTGTCCTGCCCGCCGAATCCGCTCTCAGCTTCAAGTTGGAACAACCGCTCGAAGTGAAGTAGTTGTTCATCTCAAATGCCGGCCCAGGGCGCGAAGCCCTGGGTCCGCTTTCTTGCGCGCCGCATGTTGAACTTCGATCAATTCCGTCTCCTGACTTTCGACTGCTATGGCACCTTGATCGACTGGGAATCCGGGATATTCTCCGCGCTGCGCCCGATTCTTGCCCGCCACGGCAAGACCATCTCCGACTCAGACCTCCTGCGCCTTTACTCTGAGTTCGAAGCTGCGGGCGAACAGGGCGAGTTTCGTCCCTATCGCCAGGTGCTCGAGTCGGTCGTCAAAGGCTTCGGCGAGCGTCTGGGATTCACGCCGGCCGAACCCGAGATCAGTTCGTTGCCGGACTCGCTGCCCAACTGGCTGCCTTTCCCGGACACAGTCGCCGCCCTCGGCAAACTTAAGGCGCACTACCAACTCGCGATCATCTCCAACGTTGACGACGACCTTTTTGCCGCCACCGCCCGCCGCCTCGAAGTAATCTTCGACTATGTGATCACGGCGCACCAGGCCCGGGCCTACAAACCATCATTGCAAATATTCAAACTCGCTCAGCAACGCACCGGAGCAATCCCGAGCCGGTGGCTGCACGTCGGCCAAAGCCTCTATCACGACGTAGTCCCTGCCCAATCTCTCGGAATTAAGACCGTCTGGGTTAACCGCGCTTCACCCCGTCCCGGAGCCGGCGCCGCAAAGACCGCATCCGCCCGGCCAGACCTCGAACTGCCCGACCTGAAGTCCCTCGCCCAACTGACATCTGAGAACCATGAACTCCAAACTGGTTCTTGAATCCCCAAG
>DATGYF010000046.1:0-12628 GCA_035298145.1 Terriglobales bacterium
GGGGCGCATGCTGGATGTCGATGTGCCCATCGAAATCGCACAATACTCCGAGGGGCAGCGCCTGGTGGCTTCATTCGTGCTCGACCATGTCCGCGACGACGACAAGCAGGTCGCCCAGTACCTGGTGCTGTTCACCGAAAATAAAGATGGCGTGCCTTTCGACTACAACCAGGTCAGGGTCTTTTCCTGGAACGTCCGGAAGCATCGCTACGAAACCGCTTACCGCGAGCGCAACCTCAATGGCATCCTGCCGGTGACGGTCTCGCATGAGAATTTCGACAAAGAAGGTGATCTGCCGGTCTTCGTGGTGCGAGTAAAGGACGAGGCTGAAAACGTTACCGAACGCAAATACAAGCTGAACACGCCCATTGTGCGGCGCGTGCTGGCGCCCGGTGAACAGAAAGAAGCCAGCCGTCAGTCATCGGTCAGAAAGAATGTCAGAAAGAAAAATAAACGATGACGCCTGCAGCAGAAATCTGAGAACCGGCAACTGAAAACCGGCAACTGATAATCCCCTCGAACAACTTATTCCCGCAGCACAATCCTGGGCAGCGGAGGCACCGGCGTGCCTTCGTCAAGGGCACGCTGCCACGCCGAAATCGAGCTCAGTAAAAGCTCCGAATTGATCCCGCCGAAGTTTTCCGGATAGCGGGATAGATTGCGAAACGCCCGCCTCAAAACGGACCGAGCCCCCACGGAATTCCCATTGCCATGGTGGTAAAGCGCAACCGCCACCTGAATCAGGCCCTGCAGAAACTTCTTGTCGGCCGCGGGTGCGGATCGCCATACGTCCTCCAGGGCCTCATGCGCGTCGAAGAAAGCGGCCCGGTTAAAGAGCTCAATTCCTTCCCGACATTGCGTGTGATCCACGCCTCATTGTGGCATAGGAGAAAAATGGGACTTGGTCACGTGAAAATATAAGATTTCATAGCCTCGGTTCTTGCAGCCATACACTTTTCGGTATTAAACAGCGTCTCGCCACCACAAATGATTGATAACAATGTGTGTTATAGAGCCTACATGTTGGAAGTCAAGTTGCTTCGTTATGTCCAGTGCAGTATGTCGCTATGTTATGTTTTCGGCCCGTTTTCTTGTTTAGGGCCATTAATTCCTAGGATTTCAGTGGTAAGGAGAGAAAGTATGTATTCAGCCGCCTCCAAGTTAAGGATTTTCGCGTTGGTTCTAGCAGTGGTCAGTCTGATCGCTCTTGGGTCCGGGCCGGTTTACGGACAGGCGATCAATGGCAACATCGTTGGCACCGTAACCGACCCTTCGGGCGCAGCGGTTTCGAACGGGGACGTCACGGCGACGAATCCGGCGACGGGTTTCACGGTTACGGCCAAGACCAACGAGACGGGTGGCTATCGTTTCGATAATCTCCCCGTTGGCGACTACAGAGTTACGACAAGGGCTGCCGGCTTCCGGACGACCACGGTGCTGGTGAATGTGCTGTTGAATGCCACAGCCACTGCGAATGTTCACCTGGAACTCGGCGCAGCCACGGAGACGGTCGAGGTGTCAGGCGCAGCCCCAATCATTGACACTACTACCGCAAATCTTCAGAACACATTTGAATCCAGGATGTTGCAGGACCTGCCTACGGCTAACTTTGGTTTAGCCACCAACGGACAGAACCTGGGCGTGCTGAATCTGTCATTGCTGGACGCCGGAGTCGGAAGCAGCGGCGGTTTGGGTGCCGGAACTGGTCCCGCCATCAGTGGACAGCGTCCCCGTAACAATAACTTCACAATCGAAGGGGTCGACAATAACAACAAGGGCGTCACCGGGCCGCTCATCTACGTCCCCACCGATGCGGTCAGCAATTTTACCCTCCTGCAAAACCAGTTCGCCCCGGAGTTCGGGCATTCGACGGGTGGGCAATTCAACATCGTAATAGACAGCGGCACAAACACGTTCCACGGTAAGTTGTACGAATATTTCCAGAACCGCAACCTGAATGCGATCGACCAGGCCGTGGCCAATGCGACCACCACGGGAAAGCCGGAGAACCCGCGCTTTGATAACAACCGCTTCGGCGGGCAGGTTGGCGGGCCAATCTTCAAGAATAAATTGTTCTTCTTTGTTAACTATGAGCGCAATCCGCTGGGGTTGGCAACGTTCTTAGGCCAACCCATCCTGGCCCCGACCTCGGCCGGTTATGCGACCCTGTCAGGCTTGGCCGGAGTCTCCGCCAGCAACATTGCTGGGTTGCAGCAGTATGCCGTGGCTCCGACGGCCTGTAGCGCTGCTGACGTCACGAACGCAATCTGTCCCGGCACCACGGTTCCGGTTAACGGAAGCAATGTCGAGATCGGTATCCTGCCAGTCATCGCGCCGAACTATCAAAATCTCAATGCGCTGACGACGTCCATGGACTACGTGATCGGCTCCAAGGATAGGCTTTCTGGGCGCTACATCTACAATAAGTGGATCGCAATTGACAATACCCCCAATCTCCCAGTGTTCTACACGAGCCTGGAACAGCCGTACCACTTGATCAACATCAGCGAGTACCACACCTTTTCACCCACCGTCAGCAACGAGTTCCGGGTGGGCTATAACCGCTGGGCCTACGACTACACCGTTCCGAACCTGACCTTTGCTCCAAACCTCGATCAGTTTCCCAATATCACGATCGATGAATTGAACAACATTAATGTCGGACCGGACCCGAATGCGCCTCAGTATTCGGTGCAGAACACCTACCAGGGAACTGATAACCTGACTTGGATCAAGGGTGCGCACACGCTGAAGTTCGGCGTCGAGTACCGCAAGTATATTTCGCCCCAGTTGTTCATCCAGCGCTCGCGGGGTGATTACGAGTATGACACCCTTCAAAATTTCGCCAACGACGCGTTGCCGGTATTCGCTGAGCGCAGCTTCGGTTCAGTGGGCTATTCAGGAGACCAATTCGCGACCTACTGGTTTGTAAACGACATCTGGAAGATCCGGCCGAACCTGAGCCTGAACTTCGGCGTCCGCTACGAATACACCAGCACTCCTTTCGGCTGGACGCAGCAGAAGTTAAATAGTGTGGCGGATGTTCCGGGGGTGCTCACATTTGGATCGCCCAAGGCGCCCACGAAGGATTACATGCCGCGTGTCGGGTTTGCCTGGTCCCCGGGATCGAGCGGCAATACGTCGGTCCGCGGCGGTTTCGGCATGGGCTACGATGTGCTCTACGACAACATCGGCACCCTGTCGCGCCCGCCACAGATTGGTTCCACGGCAGATTGTCCCAATGCCGCTCTGGCATTTTGCTCCGCACCGTTCCTGGCGCATGGGGGCATCCCACCGCAACCGAGCACCGGCATTTCGACATTGACTCCAGACGAAGCGCGGGCAGCCACTTCCACATTCCTGCCCAATAACGTGGAGTATCCCTATTCGATCCAGTGGAACCTTGGGGTTCAGCACGTGTTCATGAATAACTTCACGGCCGACGTACGGTATGTAGGCACCCGCGGGGTTCATCTGAACGTACAAAATCGTATCAACGTTGTTGATGTGGTGACCCCAAACCAGTTCCTGCCGACGTACTTCGCGCAGCCTTCACCGTCAACTCTGGATGCTCTACCCCTCACGCTGGCTGACCTAGAAGCGCAGTCGCATTTCAACCCGGCATACACCAACGCCGGATTTACCAATCCGATCGTGGCTTTCGAGCCCTGGGGCGACTCCATCTACCATGGTCTGCAGACCCAGTTGAACCGGCGCTTCGCCAACGGGTTGCAGTTCCAGGCGGCTTACACCTGGAGCCATGCGATTGACAATTCGACAGCCGACTTTTTCTCCACGATCATCTCGCCGCGCCGTCCCCAGGACTTCCAGAATCTGGCTGCGGAGCGGGGCAATTCCCTTATCGACCATCGTCACCGCTTTACCCTCTCTGCGGTTTACGAGGTTCCATTTTTCAGCAAGAGCTCCAGTTGGCTGGCCCGGAACCTGTTAGGTAACTTCCAGTTGGCGCCTGTTTATACCTACGAAACCGGGCAATGGGGGACGGTGCAGAGCGGCGTCGATTCCAATCTGAACGGCGACAATGCCGGTGACCGCGTTATCCTGAACGCCGGTGGCGTGAAGGGAACCGGCAGTGGTGTCACCGCCTTGTGCAACAGCAGCCTGCCATCCGGGAATCTCTGCAATGGCGATCCGGATCCCAATTTCGATCCGAGTCCGTATGTTGTCGGGTATATAGCCGACAATCCCAATGCTCAGTACATTGTTGCCGGGCCTGGGGCGCTAGCCACGACCGGTAAGGCTAACTTCACGACCCCCAGTATCAACAACTGGGACTTCAGCATCGCCAAGCACCTCAACATTACAGAACGGTGCCGGCTGGATTTCTCCGCAGGATTTTTCAACCTGTTCAATCATCCACAGTTCACCACCGGCAGCGTGAATCAGGCCACGTCTGTCGCCGCGACCACGCAGAGGAACTATCTGATACCCGACAAGTCGACCTTCAACCAACCCAGAGCCACCTGGGGCAGCAACCCGCGCCAGATAGCATTGGGTGTAAAGTTCAGCTTCTAGGAAAACATGATCGTGCAAGTCTGCGAGGAGAACCTTCGGGTTCTCCTCTTTTTTGGTTTGGCAAACCGTTGGACAAGCTATCAGCGACAGGTCGCGAGCCTTCGCGCGGTCAGGAACTCGGAGTGAACGATGTGCGCGCTCTCACAACCTCCAACCGGAGCCACCTGCGCTAGGTATCAGGGGTAATCGGGACTTCAACAAACCAAGAGGATGTTTGGCGGTAACGCTCGCAGCGTCGCTTTGGTGGCGAACTTCAGATTCTAGACAGCATGGTTGTGCATAAAATCGAAGACGGGATCAAACGCCCGGCCTCTCAGCGTCTTCAGCCAAGGGCTGGCTATGACTTTTTGTATCTGCTCCATCTACAACTCCGTAGGTGTGACTAAAGTACCGCTGTCTTTGTTGATTCCGCTGGAAAGCTAAGTCCTGCCGAATTAAATACTTCACATAGACACCCGTTACTGGCCGCTTAATTGCCATTACGACCCTCTTCCGCCTGTCGTAGAGTGGCAGTCAGGGCGTGTTTCGAGCCAGCAAGAATTTGTCAGACGTTCATGGCCCGCGCCTGCGGACAAGTTGGCGAAATCTGATCGCCGCAGTAAGCCGAACGAATTGCGGCCGACTTGATGAATCAAGGAGCAAAACAAATGAAGAGCTTCAGACTACTTTGGGGAAGCATCCTGACGATGCTGCTGTGCGCCACACTGGCGCTGGCCCAGACCGGTTCGATTCAAGGCACGGTGACTGACTCAGCGGGCGCCGTCGTATCGGGCGCGGAAATTACCGTCCGGAACCTGGGATCGAACGCCGTGCGCACGGCGACCAGCAGCGGCACGGGAGCCTACAGCGTTCCGTCCCTACCGCCTGCTGCCTACGATATTACGGTGAAGATGGCCAGCTTCAAGACCTTCCATGCCAGCGATGTTCAGCTCACCGTTGCCCAGGTGCTCTCCGTGAACGTGGAGTTGGAACCGGGCGCGGTCACCGAAGAAGTTCAGGTACGCGCCGATCAGATTCCCGATGTGGATCTCGAGACCTCGCAGGTCAGCAATCTGGTGGATGAACGGGTCATCAAGGACCTGCCGCTGATCACTCGTAACCCGTACGAACTGGTGCTCTTGTCGCCTGGTACCTCGCAGACCAACGCATTGGGCGGCATCTCGGTGAACGGGGCGCGCGAACGCAATAACAACTTCCTGTTGGACGGAGTCGATAATAACGACACTTCCGTGCCCGGTGGAGTCGGTGGCGTGCTTAGCGCCGATCCGGAATCAACCCAGGAATTCCGCGTGATTACCAACAATTTCAACGCCGAGTACGGCCGCAACACCGGCGCCATCATCGACGTGGTGACCAAGAGCGGGACCAACACTTTTCACGGCAATGTCTATGAATTCGGCCGCTGGAATGGGTTCGGCGGCGCGCGAGACTGGTTCAACCGCGTGGGCAGTCCGCAGGACCCCTATGTGCGGAATCAGTTCGGCTATTCCATCGGCGGCCCCATCAAGAAGGACAAGACGTTCTTTTTCTTCAACCATGAGATGCAGCGTTTCGCAACTACACTGACCGGTTCGGCGACGGTCCCGACGGCGGCGTTTAAGACGGGCCAGTTCAACTACATCGACCCCCTGGGGAATACCACTCCTGTGGATATCACCGAGACCGGGGCCAATAACGGCACACCCACCATTCTGCAGCAGTTTGGATACGCAACCGTGCTCCCGCCGGCGCCTGCCGATCCGACGATGCAGCAAGTTTTTTCGAAATACCCCAATCCGACTTTTGAGAATGGCGACGGTTTTTCTGGCACTCTCCTCTTTCCCACATCATCGCGACAAAGCAGCTATCAGACGGTAGCAAAGATCGACCACCACCTCAGCAGTCGCCATACGCTGACTATGCGCTATGGGTACGATGCCTTCAACGATCCCGATCCGTTTCATGATGATGTCCTGCCGGGTGGCGTCGGGGCAACTTCTTCGAAGGGCATTAGCCAGGCTGCGGTAGGCAACCTGGTGTCCAGCTTCAGCGCAAATTTGTTGAACAACTTCAATTTCGCGTGGAACCACATCTACGCCAAGTTTGGCTGTGGCGGACTGGATGTCCTTGACAGCGTTGCCCAAGTGGACCGGTTCGGTAACGGAAGCGATATCACCATGGACCCCTTTACCAGCTTCGGTTGCCTTAGCCTGGTGTCGGATGGTCAGTTTCGCAAGACCGGGACCACCAGCTATGGCGACAGTTTGAGCTGGGTTCACGGTTCTCACACCTTCAAGTTTGGGGGCGACTTCCGCAATATCGGCGAGAGCGGCCCGAGTTCATTCTTCTCCCGCCGGGCGGTAGCGACCGATACCAACTTCAATACCGGCCTGACCCTTCTGCAAGGCGTACCCAATACAACGGTCTCGCTGGAGGATGCGGTATCGGCCTATTACGGTTTTGTATGGAACGACTTCAACGCCGAGTTCTTCGACAAAGGCGGCGTCCGCCAGCCCACCGATGACAAGAAATTTCGTCAGCACGAATATGATTGGTACGGGCAGGACACCTGGAAAATACGGCGCAATTTGACTCTGACTCTGGGCTTGCGCTACCAGCTTGACGGCGTTCCTTATGAAGAGAACGCGAACTTCTCCAACTTGCTGGAGAGCACGACCGCAGTTCCGCCGCTCACCATGTCTATCGTGGGGCCGGGGACCGGTAAGCAGCTTTACCAGACGGATTACTCCAATATCGAACCGCGCGTTGGATTTTCCTGGGACCCATGGAGCAATGGCAAGACTGCCGTCCGCGGGGCATTCGGAATCTTTCATGATCGCGTATTCGGCAACCTGTTTGGCAATGCTCGCGGTAGCCCGCCGTTTGAGCAGGACTATAATAAATTTCCTTTCGATACTTTTAATGGCTTCTATGGCGGTGGCATCAACGGGCCGTTTGTCTTGCCCAACCCGCCGGACACCACGCCCTCCGCGATCATTAACGACGGGGACGCGCTGGCCCCGGTGTTGTTCGATCCTCACTTTCGCAACGCCGCCAGCAACAATTGGAATTTCGGTATCCAGCACGAACTTTCGAGCAGCAACACCATTGACCTGGCCTATGTGGGTTCGAAGGGCACCCACATCTACCGGACGGTGGATGGGAACCCGCCCGATCCAAACCTGGTCAACCAGTTAGTCGCGTTTTGCAGCGATCCTACGAACGCCTTGGGCTGCAACCCCGGCACGGTTACTTTTTCAAACCTGTACACCGGAGCGGACAACGGTTTCCTCCCATTCAATGCCGTCGCTCATAACGCTCTGGCACAACCGTTCCTTAACGTTTCTGTCGGTAACTCCATCTACCATTCCTTGCAGGCCAAAATAACCCATCGCTTGAGTCACGGCTTGCAGTTGCAGGGATCGTACACTTACGCCCACGCGATCGACGATTCGAATGACCCCATTGTTCCCGCTCAGGGCAATCGCTCACTTCCTCGGAACTCCCGCAATCTCGCGGAAGAACGCGGCAATTCGGACAATGATGTGCGGCACGTCGGGGTCATCGGCTACATTTGGGAAACTCCGCTGGGCAAGGGCAATAGATACCTGAACAGTGGGCTGACAGGGCGAATCTTCGAGGGAATACAGTTCTCAGGTATAACCACGCTGCAGACCGGCCATCCGTTTGATGTATTTACCTCGACTGACATGGAACGGACGGGCTTGAGCGGACGGGCTGACCTGGTGGGCGATCCCTACGCTCCGGGAAGTAACACGGCTGCCAGCGCCGGCGGCAACAAGGTGTGGATTACCAACCCTGCGGCTTTCTCGGATCGGACCGATGCCTTCGGGGGCCCGGCCTTCGTCGGACCGGGAAGCTCTGGCCGCAACCACTTCCACGGACCGGGTTTCGTGAACTTTGACCTGACCATGTCCAAGAAAATGAAGCTTACGGAACGCTTTAACGCTGAATTGAGGGTGGAGTGTTACAACATTTTCAACCACCCGCACTTCAACAATCCGGGAGACACTGGCAGCAGTCTGGGCAACCGGGTGGGCTCGCCGATCTTCGGATTGATCACCTCTACGGTGGCGCGGCCCGATGCCACCACGTCGGCACGTCAGATGCAGGTAGCGGTGAAGCTGAATTTCTAGACGTGAACGGCTAGACTGGCGGCCTGCGGGTTTCTACCCGCAGGCTTTTTTCGTGCTGTTCGCTTCGCCGATATAACCAGGGAAAAACGGAACTCTGTGCAGCGCGTAGCCTGCGCCGAGCTGAAAGGTGGAAGCATGAAGTCTCGCAAGCTGATTTTCTCGCACCTCCGCTGGGCTGTGATCATGGCCATGGTGTTGTCGGTCGATTCCCCAGTTGGGTTCGCGGCAGACATGAAGGCGGAAGACGTGGTTGCCGGGCATCTGGATTCCATCGGCACGGCGGAAGCACGCGCCGCCGCAAAAACCCGCATCGTGCAGGGGACAGCTCTTTTCAAGATTCAGGTGGGAGGTGGCGGTGAGTTGCAGGGCACGAGCGCGCTGGTTTCCGAGGGACGGAAATCGGTCCTCATGATCAAGTTGCCTAACAGCGACTATCGTGGAGAGCAGTTCGTTACCGATGGCGACAAGGTTTCCGTGGCCGCGACCACCTCTTCCCACAAATGGTCTGATTTTGCCGAGTTCGTCCGTGCTCAGGATGAGATTGTGCGAGAAGGCCTGCTGGGCGGAGAGTTGACCACTGCCTGGGCGCTCCTTCACCTGGCCGAGATCAAGGCCAAGCTCAGCTTCGACGGGGAAAAGAAAGCGGATGGCCGCCCTGCGTATCAGTTGAGCTACCACTCCAAAAAGCGAGACGACCTCACGATTCATCTTTACTTCGATCCCCAGACTTTTCAGCACATCATGACGACTTATGCGATCACTTTAGCTTCAGGTCTGGGAGGCTATTCGCCTTCCATCTCGGATCAGGCAGGGCTGACCACATCGTCCAACCCGGGGGGCGCGGACGTCACCCAGAGCTCCAAGCAGCGAGAGACTCGCTACACCATAGAAGAGCGCTTCAGCGACTTCAAGAGTGTGGAGGGATTAGCCCTGCCCACGAAATATTCGATTCATTTCACCGAGGAATTGCAGAACGGCACTACCAAGGTTCATGAATGGGACCTTACCGCTGACGAGATTTCCAATAATAGGCCGCTCGACCCCAGAAATTTTCAGGTGAAGTAACCCAGGCGCATGAACCACGGAGGACACAGAGGATACGGAGAAAGGCGCGGCGCCCTCGGGAACCCCAGTGTCCTCGGTGGTTGACGAGTTTCGGAGTATCTCGCGAAACGTCTATCTTCCCAGAATCGTGTAATGCGAACTGGCGGCCATGAAAAATATCATGGGCACCGACAGGAAGAAATTCATGCGCGAAGCGAGAAACGCCTGCCGTGCCAGCACTGCTGCGTTGGCTGGAGGCGTGCCTGCGAGCGTGCCGCGGATGATCATCTTGTTATTGCGCCAGATGATTCCCCAGACGTTGAACAGCATGATGAAGCCCAGCCCGCCGCCGATGCCGATGGAGAGCACGTGGTTGTCGTCCTGGCCCACCGGCGTGTAGTTCACGAACAGCCAGCCCGCGGCACAGACCAGTACCGCCGTGATCAGGCCCAGCACATATCCGCTGGGCGTCTTTGAGATCACGAAATAGAGAATCATGGAAATTGCCACCCAGATCAGCAGAAACAACCCGATGGTGCTGCCGGCACCGACTCCCATGCGATGCGCGTCAGCGGCGACGTAAACCTGTGCCCAATACCAGAAGCCCACGAACACGGTCAGCATGGCGCTCCAGCGGAAGAGTTGCAGCGCCGGCATGGTCATGTATTGCAGGACCTTGGGCTTGCTGGCCGCGTCCAGTTGCTTCATGAAGGGAACGTTCACCAGATTGAAGAAGTAGAGCAGTCCCACCCAGGTGATGCCCGCCAGCAGGTGAACCCAGCGCAGCATGAAGGCCAGCGCCTCGGTGCCGGTGTGAGTGGGCATGACTAACAGAGCAATCACATGATGCATAAATAACTCCCGATCTCAATGTGAGCGCGGCAGCTCTTCGACGACGGCTGCTCTTGAAGGCGAGAATGGTTGCACTTTGTGGTGGCGATGTCAATCGGGCCGCTGGCGCAGTTGCCGCGCAAGAAGCACGTGGGGGCAGCCGCCCTGGGCTGTCCAGGCGAGCAACGCTCGCCAGCGTCTTGCTCGGACCGAACTGCGGAGCTGCGCTCCGCTGGACAGCCGAGGGCGGCTGTCCCCACGTGGTCTCAAACGAACAATGACCAGCTTGAAATGCGGGCAGCAACGCCGTATCGTACAAATACTTACCGGTCAGCGTTGCGCACCAGCGTACAGAGTTTCTAACGAGCGCAGCGCCAACTGCAGTCGCGAGGAGCAGTGACAGTACAGACCTGGCCGTCGGGACTTGGCGGTCAACAGTAAGGAGATCGGCGATGGAAACCAAGCCGGCGCAAAATATCCAGGACACCTTCCTCAACACGGCACGCAAGGAGCGGACCAATATCACCATCTACCTGTTAAGCGGGGTCAAACTCACGGGACGCATTCGCTCCTTCGACAAGTATTCCGTCGTGCTCGACACCAATAACCAGGAGCAACTGATCTTCAAACACGCCATCTCCACTGTCGCCATGGGAAAGACCTTGCATAGCCACGGGGAGAAGCCGGCGGCTCTGGCGGCATCGGTGGGGGCCCCGGCGAGTGGGGAAGCGGTTGCGATGCCGCGTCCCTCCGGTACCGAAGGCTGAAGGGCCGCTTGATGGATAGCATTTGGCAGTTGGCAATTAGCATTTGGCCAAAGCCAGTCTGGCCAGATGCTAATTGCTAATTGCCAGGTGCTGAGTAAACATATTGAGCAGTTCACAATCCAGATCATTGCGTAAGATCAGCAGCAAGACCGCAGAGGCGGGACGCGGCACAGCGGCGAGCGGGAACCGTGCGCCCCGGGAGCGGGCGTTTCTCATTGGCCTTGACCTGCGCACCCGCTCCCGCGGGCCTGCATCCCCCAAGGCCAAAAGCGGTCCGTTAACTGCGGCCGCCCAGGCGGCGCGCGACAGTTCCACCGCGAAGCTGGCTACTAAGGCCCCGGACATCCCCGAGTTCAGCGCCGAAGAGTCGCTGGCCGAGCTGCGCTCTCTGGCCATCAGTGCCGGCGCCGAAATCGTGGGCGAGTTTATGCAGCACCGCGGCCGTCCCGATCCGGCTACCCTGATCGGAAGCGGCAAGCTGGAGGAGATCGCCGGCGCCACCGCTTCGGTCTCCGCCGATCTGCTTCTTTTCGATCACGACCTCACGGCTTCGCAGCAGCGCAACATCGAGAAGCTGGTCAACACCCGGGTGATCGATCGTACCCAGCTGATCCTCGACATTTTCGCCAAACACGCGCGTACCCGGGAAGGCCAGCTGCAGGTGGAACTGGCACAACTGGAATACATGCTGCCCCGGCTGGGCGGGCGCGGAATCGAAATGTCGCAACTGGGCGGCGGCATCGGCACCCGGGGCCCAGGTGAAACCCAACTTGAAACCGATCGCCGAAAAATTCACCGTCGCATCCGCCACGTGAAAGAGCAGATCGAAAACGTGCGCCGCGTGCGGGCTCAGCAGCGCGCGCGGCGGGAGGCGGTGCCGGTCGCGACGGTCGCGCTGGTGGGTTACACCAATGCGGGGAAGTCAACGCTGTTCAACGCGTTGACCCATGCAGCGGTGCTGCAATCCCCGCGAATGTTTGCCACGCTCGACCCCACCATCCGTTCCGTGGCGCTGCCCTCGCGCAGAAAAGTGCTGCTCTCGGACACGGTCGGATTCATCCGCAACCTGCCGCACACGCTGGTCACGGCGTTTCGAGCGACGCTTGAGGAAGTGCAGCGCGCCTCGCTGGTCCTTCAGGTTTCAGACGCCAGCAGCCCGCTGTCGGAAGAGCAGGATGCGCAAGTGGACAAAGTCCTCAGGGAACTCGAGGCCGACGGCAAGCCGCGCCTGCGGGTGATGAACAAGATCGACCTGCTGCCTCCCAAGCAACGCGAGTCCCTGCTGGACGATGCAAGCAGGGTCCACGTCTCGGC
>DATGYF010000047.1:0-6903 GCA_035298145.1 Terriglobales bacterium
GTAAGAATGATGCCTTTGATCCAGATCTTGCCATTGGCCAGCCATAGCCCGATTTCCACGTTTACGCCGGAGGGCACGGGCGCCGCGGTCTCGACGAAACATCCCCCGAGACTGGTATTGGAGAGATTTCCCCAGATTGGAACTGCGGAGTTACTCAGTTGCAACTCAACCGCAACGAAGCACCTCATGCGAGCATGGCGGCGGCGATCCTCGCCCCAGGTTGGGGTGAAAATGTCCGGTTCGAAAGGTGGACTGGCTGCCGGGCTGGTTGCCACCGGCGGTGTGGGTGCCGGCTGCGCCCCTGCTGTGGGTTGGGCCTGTGGTGTTGACTCGGCCGCTTGCGATGTGACTGCAGCTTTGGCGGTCCCGCCCTTGATGTTGCGCATGGCCTCAAGCAGCGCCTGATCACGCTTCTCGGCCGGGGCCTCGCGATAAACCTGCAGCAACTCACCCAGATGGCTCACCAGGGCGGGATCGGTCAACAGCTGGGTCCAATCCGCACCGGTGCCGGAGTATTTAGGGTCACTCATAAGGTCGAAATATTCCCAGGAACTTTGGTTATGCCTCCACTAGATTGAAGCAGGATGGCCTCCGGAACAAGATGACTATAGTCACTGGTCGGCGTGACCTGTGATGATTACCAGTCCAGCCAGGAGGGATCGGCGGTTGGCGCCTGGATGGGATCCTGAGGAAAACGCCAGGCCGGCAATTGTCATCCAAGCAACATTCCAAACAGAATTAAGGAGCAGTCTTCATGCAGAAAATCACCCCGTTCTTGTGGTTCGACAACAACGCCGAGGAGGCTATGAAGTTCTACACCTCGGTTTTCAAGAATTCCAAGATTGGAAAGGTCACTCTTTACCCAGAGGGATCGCCGGGTCCGGCGGGAACCGTGATGGTAGGCAGCTTCCAGATCGAGGGGCAGGAATTCATCGCCCTGAACGGCGGTCCGGTCTTCAAATTTACCGAGGCGATATCATTCGTCGTCAACTGCGAGACCCAGGAAGAGGTGGATCACTATTGGACGAAGCTCACGGCGGGAGGCGGGAAGGAAGTGGAATGCGGCTGGCTAAAAGATAAGTTCGGACTGTCGTGGCAAATCGTTCCTACGATCCTGAGCAAGCTGATGGAGGACAAAGACCGCGAGAAGTCAAAAAGAGTCATGCAGGCGATGCTCAAGATGAAAAAGATTGATATCGAGGGCTTGAAGCGAGCCTACGAGGAGGGATGACAGAACTCGCGAAAGGGCGGCCCTCGGCTGGACCGTTATCGGCCAGGAAGATCTGGTGCGCCCGGAGAGATTCGAACTCCCGACCTATTGCTCCGGAGGCAATCGCTCTATCCATCTGAGCTACGGGCGCAGTGCGGTTAATTATATGACAGTCTATGTGCGGCGGCGCGGATTGCCTCGTCATCTCCGCTTCTTGTGCTCGCGAACATAGGAAAGACCCTGCTTGAGGTCGGCAACCAGATCCTCGCCCGGGCTGGCAATGTGAACCGGTTCACTTTTGCCTTGTTCTGTGCCGACCCACTTGGTGAGTTCTTCGGGCGAGGCGTAAACGCTCCCGCCCGTTCGGGTAACCGGCATTCCTGTCTCATGCCAACGCTGAACTACTGAGGTGGTCTGTCCCAGGAAAGCCGCGATCTCTGCCCAACCCTTTAAGACCCGGCTCTTCGATTTCGGCTTTGCTTTCGGCATCGCTTGCTCGTTCTTACGTTATCAGCTCTCTGTATGGCTGTGCCATGTCAGTGATGCCGTACTTCTCGCCCAAAAATCCCCGCAGACTTCGCGGCAGTGTTTTGGCGAGCTCTTGCCAGGTCAGCACCTTGCAACGCAACCGCAGATCGATGGGGCGCACGCACTTCATCACCCTATACCAGGTCTCGATCAGTTCCGGTCTTCGCGCATCAGTGAGCACGCAGAACGTGCAAGCGGAGGCATGAGCAGCCAGGACATTCCGTATCAGCTGATAGGAGAGAAAGTCACGCTCGGTCTGAGGCAAATCCTCGGCGTCGAAAACTTCCCTGAAGTCGCGATAGGCGCGAACGGCGTCCTTGGAGGCCTTCTGAAAATCACTCTCAGTCAGTTTCGCTTCGATCAGCAAGTCGCCCAGCCGCATGTCAACTTCAGTGCGGTCGAATTTCCCGTTTGCCAGGGGGACGCGCGCGCGGAATCCAAAACTCGGAATCGCGCCGGGCCTCACGTCAAGCATCGCACACACGCGCCCATCCCGGAGCACGCCTGGATAGCAGAACACGTTCATCAACAGGGCATCGGAACTGGTACAGGCGTCCAGTTCTCGCCGGATTCCATCCTCGTATCGCGGAAGGGACTTGCGGCCCTGCGAATGGGTCTTCTGCAAGCGGAGTCGCCAGTTCGGATGTCTGAGGATGGCGCGGTAGGTGGCCGGCAAAAAGTTGCCGTGCCGCGAATCGCCATAGGGCTCAAAGCAGACAGTGGGCGATGAGCCGTAGCTAAGGCAGTGCGGCAGTCCGTGGCTTCGAGCATGTTGCTCTGCGCGTTGGCTCAGTTCGCGACGGAGCCAGCCGGCCCGGTTCATTCTCGGCCGTCAACCTGGCTCAGTTTCAGAATCGTTTCGGCGCCGCGCCGCTTCCTCATCTGATTTCATGCTCGGTAATGCGCGATGTGTCGTGCGCAAGCTCCGGGTCCGGGTCACAGTTTTCGAGCCTGATCTCCGGCGGGAAGATCCCCGGTGCTAACCGCAGATCGTCTGGGTTGGAAAGCCGCGGCCGGCTGACCGAGAACAACGACTAGTAGCGACCCCGGCCGCCACCGCCGCCGCCACGTCCGCCGCGGTCGCGGCCGCCACCGCCGCCACCGCCGCCGCGCTCCACCTTGGGGCGGGCTTCGTTGACGTTCAGCGTGCGTCCGCCCACCTGAGTGCCGTTCAGGGCGGCGATCGCTTTGTCTCCCTCTTCCGCGTTGGTCATTTCCACAAAACCAAACCCGCGTGAGCGTCCGGTGTCCCGGTCGGTCATGATGCTGACGCGGTCAACCTGCCCGTGCGCCTCGAACATCTGCCGCAGTTCTTCCTCGGAGGTATTGAAGTCAAGGTTCCCAACAAAAATATTCTTCAAGTGAGTCGCCTCTAGTTGAGCTATCTGAGAGTGACTGACTTCGGCGGAAAAGCAAAGGCTGGTTGGCCGTCTTACAGCCGGAGCAGGCGAACAGTCAAATGCGTGGGGAAGTATAGCAGGTCTTTTCCCTGTGGGAAGTTATTCCGCGAACCCCGCTCGGGACGGGGCTTTCATTGGGGAAAGGCGGGGCCAGTCAGCAATCATCCACCTTCCAGTAGCCTTCGCGCTGATAGCCGATCTGGAGAAGCCGATTTTTTGGGTCGTGCCGCTTCTCGCAGTTGGGGCATTTCAGATAGCGGCTCCAGGCGGTTCCCTGGCGATCGTAGTTTTCAGCGACCGCGAAAGTCGTCCCGCAGCTGCAGGGAATCACAAACATCTTGAGCGGCTTGTCGTCGCCGGTGGGCACTTCGCGAGTATACAGCGCACTCCTCGAGGTCAAAACCCCCGCCCTGTCTCTCCAAAAGACGGAGAGACGAGGACGGGGCACCCTCGGGTTCACGTTTTCTTGCCGTCCACTGTGACTCGATTTCAACGATTCCTTCAATACCGGAGACATAGTGGCGAAAGCTGCTCCACTCCCAATCTTCCGGCCTTTCGACTAACCCTCGCTTCACCGGGTTCCGGTGAATGTACCGCAGCTTGTCGATCCGTTTCTCGTGACTCCAAACATTGAAATCGTAGTATCGCGGATACCAAAACGGGTGCCCCGTCCTCGTCTCTCCGTTTTGTGGAGAGACAGGGCGGGTATTTTGCCTGAGCTGCTGCGCAACATTCTGCTTAAGCATTTGAATCACAACCGAAAGCCTGCCGCCTTCGGGCTCGCTGATCAGCAAGTGGACATGCTCGGGCATGACGACATAGCCAGCCACGTAAACCCCATACCACCGACGCACTCGCTCCAAGGTTTGTTCGAAGACGCACCGCGACTCCGGAGAGGCGAGGAGCGGAGCACGCTGGTAGCAGCTGAAGGTTATGAAGTGCAGGCAGCGTGCTTCCTGAAAACGTTTGAGTCCCCACGGCATCCGGACAGGTTAAGGCGGAGGTTTGAAGAAGCGCTGTGACGAATGAACATTCCTGAGGTGTGGGTTCCCAAAATCGGAAGGGGTGCCCCGTCCTCGTCTCTCCGTTTTGTGGAGAGACAGGGCGGGGTTTTTATGAGAGTGGTGGGATCCGAAACCCCCACCCTGTCCCTCCACAAGACGGAGGGACGAGGGTGGGGCACCCGTTACTCTTCGACCGCGACCATGGAATTCTTTTTGCCGCGACGGTTGGCTTGGAGGACCTTTTTGCGCAGGCGCAGTGACTTGGGAGTGACTTCTACGTATTCATCGTCGGTGATGAATTCGATGGCCTGCTCCAGATTCAGATTGCGGAAGGGAACGAGGCGGATGGCCATGTCGGAGGTGGAAGAGCGCATGTTGGTCAGCTTCTTTTCGCGCACCACGTTCACATCGAGGTCGTTATCTTTGGCGTTTTCTCCGACGATCATGCCTTCATACACGTCGATGGTGGGGCCGACAAAGAGCTCGCCGCGCTCCTGCAGGTTATACAGAGCGTACGGAGTCGTGACTCCGTTGCGGTCGGACACCAGCGCGCCGGTGAGGCGGTGCGGAATTTCGCCCTGCCACTCGATGTAACCATCGAAGAGGGAGTTCATGACGATGGTGCCGCGAGTGTCGGTGAGCAACTGGCTGCGCAGGCCGATCAGGCCGCGGCTGGGGACGCGGAACTCGATGCGCACCCGTCCGTATCCGTGATTGTGCATGTTGAGCACTTCGCTCTTGCGCGCTCCCAGTTGTTCCATGACCACGCCGACGAATTCTTCCGGCACGTCCACCGTGAGCTTTTCGATAGGCTCCATGAGCTTACCATCCACGCGCTTGGTCACGATCTCGGGCTTGCCGACCATGAGTTCGAAGCCTTCGCGGCGCATCATCTCAATGAGAATCGAAAGCTGAAGTTCTCCTCGTCCCATAACGACAAAAGAATCCGTGCTGTCGGTGTCTTCGACGCGGAGGGAGACGTTGGTGAGCAGTTCTTTTTGTAGCCGTTCGCGAAGATTTCTGGAAGTGACGTATGTTCCTTCGCGTCCCGCGAAGGGCGACGTATTCACCGTGAACAGCATAGCGATGGTCGGCTCATCGATTGCGATGTGGGGAAGGGGAGAGGGATTCTCAGCGTCGGTGATGGTTTCACCAATCGTGATGCCTTCCACTCCGGCGACCGCGATGATGTCGCCCAGCGTGGTGTCGGTAATATCAACCCGCTTCAGGCCGGAGAATGAAAAAAGTTTCGTGATTTTTGTTTTGTGCAGCGTGCCATCCAGCTTGGCGATGCCTACATCTTCTCCGGTGTGCATGCTGCCGTTGAACACACGCGCGATGGCCAGGCGGCCGAGATAGTCGCTGTAATCGAGATTGGCCACCAGAATCTGCAACGGGCCAGTGGGATCGCCTTTGGGTTCCGGAATGGTTTTGACGATGGCTTCGAACAGCGGCTGCAGATTTTCACCACCGCCCTTGATGTCCGTGGACGCGGTGCCGGTCTTGGCGTTCGTATATAAGACCGGGAAATCAATCTGCTCTTCTTTGGCGTCGAGGTCGATGAACAGATCGTAAACCTCATTCAACACTTCCTGGGGACGAGCATCCGAGCGGTCAATTTTGTTGATGACCAGAATTGGGGGCAGGTGCGCTTCCAGCGCTTTGCTCAAGACGTAACGCGTCTGGGGCAGTGGGCCTTCGCTGGCATCGACCAGCAGCATGACCCCATCCACCATTTTGAGGGCGCGTTCCACTTCGCCACCGAAGTCGCTGTGGCCGGGCGTGTCCACGATGTTGATCTTTACGTCGTGATAGAAGATAGCGGTGTTCTTGGCCAGGATAGTGATGCCGCGCTCACGCTCCAGGTCGTTGGAGTCCATGACGCGTTCGATCAGATGCTCGTTGGCGCGGAACGTGCCACTCTGCCGCAGCATGGCGTCAACCAGGGTGGTCTTGCCATGGTCCACGTGGGCGATGATGGCGATGTTGCGTATGTTTGAAGTCAAAAGTCGGTGCCTTCCTCAGGACGGTTCTACTATCACTTTACTATGTATTGGAGGTTTCGCAGCGAGCTAGTTTCCCGGCGGCGCTGGACGCCTGCTCCGCGAATGGGAATAAGACTGGTTCGAAGAATAAGGGTGCCCCGTCCTCGTTCTCTCCGTATTTTGGAGAGACAGGGCGGGGTCTTTCTCTGAGACTAGTGGAATCCGACAAAACCCACCCTGTCTCTCCACAAAACGGAGAGACGAAGGTGGGCACCCCGGCACTACAACACCACATCCGTTTCAGCTTTCGCCCGCAAGCGATACCAGATCACGATCGTAGCCAGTGAAAAGATAAAGATGATGGTGGAAATGGCGTTGATTTCCGGCGTGATGCCGCGGCGCAGGCGTCCCCAGATTTCTAGGGGCAGGGTATTGTCGCGGCCGATCAGGAAAAAGCTGACTGCGATTTCGTCCATCGAAAGGGTGAAGATCAGCAGCGCGGCGCCGATGATCGACAGCCGCAGGTTGGGCAGGGTCACGCGCCAGAAGGTCTGCCAGTAATTCGCGCCCAGATCGAGCGATGCCTCCTCCTGGGCGCGGTCGAGTTTCTGCAAGCCGGCAAAAACTTCCGTGGTGGCCACTGAAATGAGCGCGGTGCCATGGCCGAGAATGATGGTCAGCAGGCTCAGCTTCATGTCGGCCGCACGAAACAACATCAGCAGGGAAAGTCCGGTGATAATTCCGGGAAGGATCAGCGGCAACAGCACCAGCCGTCG
>DATGYF010000048.1:0-5776 GCA_035298145.1 Terriglobales bacterium
AAGCAGACCGGGCAAAAGAAATACATGACTGAGATCATCGTGAATGATCTGGTCCTGCTGGGCGGCCGCGGCGAAGCTGGCGGTGGCGGAGACTTCGGAGGAAGCGCGCGTGGCGCCTCCTCGGGAGGAAATAATTTCGACCAGCGTACCCCGGAACCTGAGCCGGCAACCGCATCGGGCCCCATCAGCGACGAAGATATTCCCTTCTAACACCACAATCCTGGCTGCCCCATCTTTGCGCGCCATTTGCGCAAAGGTGGGAGCGGCTTCCGACGACCTATGAGGCATTTCACCATCGCGGCTCTATCTTGCCTGTTACTTTTCACCGCCCCTTCGGCCTTCGCCAGACATCACCATCGCCATGGTGACGCTAACGCCAACCCGGGCCACTTCGACTACTACCTTCTTGCGCTTGCCTGGGCGCCCAACTACTGCGCCGGCCATCCCACAGACCACTCAAGCGAATGCAGAACAGGCGGACACACAGCCTTTGTGCTGCACGGGCTCTGGCCGCAAGCCAACAGCGGGCCACCGCCCATGTCGTGTTCGACGGCCCCGCCGGTGGCGGCCGCAACCGTCGATCACATGCTCAACTCCATGCCAACCCGCGGGTTGATCCAGCATGAGTGGCAGAAGCATGGCACTTGCAGCGGGCTCTCGGCGCAGGATTATTTCGCCAGGGTTGAGCAGGCTTTCAGGAATGTGCACGTGCCGGAGCAGTATCCAAAGCTGGACCATGAGCAACCCATCAGCGTGTTCGATCTGGAGAAGAGTTTTGCCGATGCGAACCACGCTCCACTGTCGGCATTTCGCATTTCCTGTCATGCGGGAGAACTGGTCAGTCTCGAGATCTGCATGAACAAGGACCTTCAGTATCAGAGTTGCACTGAGAGCGTGCGCGAGTGTCCGGTAAATCAGGTGGACATGCGCCCGCCGCAGTAGAAGGAGAAGCACTCATGCCGGAAGATCTTGCCAGCCAGGACTGCGTTCCCTGCCGCGGAGGCGTGCCCCCGATGAAGGGAGTGGAGCTGCAACGCATCCAGCAACACGTGCCGCAGTGGACGGTGGTGAAGGAGCATCACATCACCCGCGCGTTTACCTTCCCTGATTTCAAGCAGGCGCTCGACTTCGTGAACCGGGTGGGAGAGGTAGCGGAACAGCAGGGACATCATCCCGACATCCTGCTCGCGTGGGGAAAAGCGGAGATTACTCTATGGACGCACAAGATCGATGGCCTGACCCAGAGCGACTTCATCATGGCCGCCAAGATCGACCAACTGCTGAAATAGGCACGTGGGGACAGCCGCCCTCGGCTGTCCAGGCCGAGCGAAGCTCGGCAGAGGTGTGACATTGGAAACATCCCAGCAGCAAACCAATAGCTGAGCCATGCTCAGCCGGACAGCCGAGGGCGGCTGTCCCCATGCGGCCCCCGGTCCGCCTTCATCGCCCATGCCCACAGCACTGCCGGCAGGAGCATGATAATTCCGGTCGCTGAGGCTACCACTTGCACCGAGACTCCGCGGTCCAGAAATATCCCGCACACGTAAGCACCAATGGCGATGGTGAGCATGGAGAAGCCCAGGTCGGCGGAGAAGACGCGGCCCCGGAAACGGTCCTCGGTGTTCAGTTGCAGGATTGTGGTGGAGAAAACCCACACGGTTGATCCTCCACAGTGGGCCAGGACAATGAACCCGCACGCCGCCCATATATTCGGCGACCGCCCCAGGCCGAAATATCCAAGCCCAATAATCAGATAACCAAGCAGGATGCCGAGCTGGAGCCGCTGCCCTGATCGGCCCGCCCAGCGGGCGGAGAACAGTGGACCTATCACAGCGCCGATCCCCCGCGCCCCCAGCAGCAAGCTCATGCCCAGCATGGCCGTACGTTGTGGATTGATGCCCCGCACCTGCACATGGAAATAACCGTTCCCCATGACGGTGAAGAGCACCCAGCTGGGTCCGATCATCAACTCGCCGGCCTTGGCGCACACTGCGGCCAGCAGCCGGCGATCCTGACGAACGTAACGGATGCCATCAACTACCGGCGAGAGATCAACGGCATCGCGGAGGCGCAACGGCGCCGCAGCCTGGGCGTGGGGCTCGTCAAAGCGCATCCCGCGAATAAGCATCGCCGACACCAGGAATGACAGCGCATTGAGGACGAATACCGTATCGCGCCCAAACAGCGCCGCCACGACTCCTCCAACCGACGCGCCGACCAGCAGATTCACCGACCATGTAGCCGAGGAAAGCGTGTTGGCCACCAGCACGTCTTCTCGCGCGGCAACATTCGGAATGACTGACGTGCGGGCGGGCTCGAAAAACGCGGCCATCAGCGTCTCCAACAACAGCAGCGGATAGACCAGCCACACCGTGGAACGGGAGCGCACCAGCAGCATGGCGAAGACGATGACCATCCGTGCCAGGTCGGCGGCGATCATGACCCGCTTCCGGCTTATGCGATCGTTGATGACTCCGGCGGCGGGACCGATAAACGTCTGGGGGAGTACCTGCAGCACCAGGGCCAGCGCGACCGAACTTGCCCGGCCGGTCAGTTGCAGCAGCAGGCTGTAGATCGCGAGGGTATAAAACCAGTCGCCGATCTCGCTGACGATCTGCGCCAGCCACAGCCGGCGGAAGTTGCGGTTGTAGCGCACCAGTCGCAGGTACGAAGACAGTGAGATCGAGGTCGATGCGCGTTCGGGTTGCAGGTCCATGCTTGGTCGTTGGTCCTTGGCCATTGGTCGTTGGCTGCAACATCGCCACTGTCAGTTTGCTGATCGAGAATTGGCCAACGACCCAGGGCCAACGACCAACGGCCACCCCTTGCGACTATAATTTACTCATGCTTGATGAAAACGATTTTCGCAAGCGGGCAGACTCCGCGCTCGAATCCCTGAAGAAGGCGCTCATGCAAGCCGAGGAGTCGTCCGAGATCGAAGTGGAAGACCAGTCTGGCGCGCTGCACGTTTCTTTCGATGACCGCAGCAAGTTCGTCATCTCTCCCAATGCTCCGGTGCGGCAAATCTGGATTTCCGCGCTGGCCACCAGCTTCAAGCTAGACTGGTCAGATGCAGAACAGGATTTTGTATTGTCCAGGACCGGCGAACGGCTCAAGGCACTGGTGTCCCGGCTGATCAATCAGCAGTTGGGAGAAGACGTGGTCACGCTCGCCTAGTTTGCGCTACTTACCCGACAATTTCTTTTTCAGATGGTCGGCAATCTGCCGGCCGTGAAACCTTCCATTCTCGATGAAGATCTCATTGGTCCTTGACCCGGCCACGATCACGCCGGCCACGTAGATGCCGGGCACGTTGCTTTCGAGGGTCTGCGGATCGCACACCGGACGGCACTGGTCGGGGGAGAGTTCGATGCCCATCGAACGCAGAAAATCGTAATCGGGATGGTAACCCGTCATGGCGAAGACAAAATCATTTTTCAGGCGGACCGGACCTCGCGGCGTGTCCAGATCGACGTAGTCGGCCCCAATTTCCACCACCGAACTGCTGAAATAGGCGGCAATCTCGCTGTTCTTGATGCGGTTTTCGATGTCTGGCAGGATCCAGTACTTGACGTGGTTATGCAACTTGGCGCCGCGATGCACCAGGGTCACGCGCGCGCCGTGCCGCCAGAGATCGAGCGCGGAGATGGCAGCCGAGTTCTTGCCCCCTATGACTACGACATCCATATCGAAATACGGATGCGGCTCGCGATAATAATGAAAAACCTTGGAGAGGTCTTCGCCGGGAATATTCAACGGGTTTGACAGATCGTAGTAGCCGGTGGAGACAATCAATTTGCGGGCCCGGTAGTCATAGATGCGGCCCAGCGTGTCGGTGGCCGTGATATGAAAATCGTCATCGCTTCCAGTCACGGTTTTCACCCACTGGTACTGCCTGATATCGAGATGATAGTGCTCGGTCACCTTACGGTAGTATTCCAGCGCTTCTTCGCGCGTGGGCTTCTGTCGGGCGGTGCTGAATGGAATGTCGCCGATCTCCAGCAACTCCGGCGTGGTGAAGAATGACATGTTGGCGGGATAGTGAAAGATGGAATTGACCACGCATCCCTTGTCGATGGCCATCACCCGGAAGCCGGCGCGCTGGGCCTCAATGGCGCAGGCCAGCCCGGTGGGCCCGGCGCCGATCACGATCACATCTGCGCTGGTGTCCGGCTCGCCCTTCATCTGCGGACGCGGAAGAGTATCGGGAATCTGCTGGGTCGCGCCGGAGCTCTGTTTCGTCGCCAAATCGTTGGTCTCAGCCGAGTAAATCCAGGCGGGCCGCGAGTGCACACGGTCCCTGAAAGGTAACGATTCTAGCATGCAGCCAAAGCAGGGCGGATCGTCGCTGCCTGGCCACCCCAAGGCAAAGTCTTTGGCGATAAAATATCGCAATACAAATTCAGATCATAGGAGAACCAATCATGCCCGGAGTTCAAGCAGGCCCGCCACCTTCCCCGCAGCTGTTCTTTGAGACGGTTACTGCGTTTCATAAGACCGAAGCCCTGAAGGCGGCTATTCAGCTTGAAATCTTTACTGCAATCGGCGAGGGAAACCAGACGGCGGCGGCCATCGCCCGACGCTGCCAGACCGCGGAGCGCGGCACACGCATCCTGTGTGACGCCCTGGTAATCATGGGTTTCCTCAAAAAAGACGCTTCCAGCTACAGCCTTACCCAGGACTCGGCTGTTTTTCTCGACCGGAAGTCGCCCGCCTATCTGGGCAGCGCCATCCAGTTTCTGGTGGCTCCGCAGGCGCTGGAGGGGTTCCAGAAACTCGCGGCTGCAGTTCGCAAAGGCGGCACCGTGGTAGATCACGACAGCACCGAACCGGAACACCCGATGTGGGTGGACTTCGCCCGCGGCATGGCGCCCATGATGAAGATGCCGGCGGACTTGATTGCGAAACTCTTGAGGGCGGAAGAAGGACAAAAGTGGAAGGTCCTGGGCCTGGCCGTGGGCCATGGATTGTTTGAGATCACACTCGCCCGGCACAACCCCAACGCTGAGGTATGGGGCGTGGATTGGCCGAACGTGCTCGAAGTCGCCCGGGAGAATGCGGCGGCAGCCGGCGTCTCTGGCCGTTACCACACCATTCCAGGCAGTGCTTTTGATGTGGAATACGGCAACGACTATGACCTCGTGATGATCACGAACTTCCTCCATCACTTTGACCTGCCCACCTGTGAAAAGCTGCTTGCCAAAGTCCGCGCTGCACTGAAGTCAGGAGGACGCGCGGTGATTCTGGAATTTGTTCCCAACGAAGATCGGGTTTCCCCTCCCGTCCCAGCACAATTCAGTTTGACCATGCTGGCGGGAACTCCCGGCGGCGACGCCTACACCTTTGCTGAACTTCAACGCATGTTGCGAAGCACAGGATACAGCTCTGTCGAAAATCATCCCTTGCCACCGACATTCTTCAACGTGGTGATTGGCACAAAATAGCCCCTGGTTTTATTTGCGACCTTTGCGGGGTTTTCTTCGCGACCTTTGCGGTCAAAATCTCTAACCGCAGAGGTCGCAAAGGAGCCGCCAGGAACGCAAAGGCCTCGCGAACTCCGGTAGGGCCCGCTCGTCCGAGCTATAATTTCCGGTTGCTCCAATCCATTGCAACGGTCAGGAACCGACATGGCAGCGCCCGCGAAACCGAAGACGCGTACTGAATCCGACAGCATGGGACAAATCGACGTCCCGGCCCACGTCTATTGGGGCGCGCAGACCCAGCGCTCACTCCTGCACTTCAACATCGGCCGCGACACCATGCCGCCGGAGTTGAT
>DATGYF010000049.1:0-4213 GCA_035298145.1 Terriglobales bacterium
GGTTTACAACCACCTCGGCCCCGAAGGAAATTATCTTCCCGAGTTTGCCCCCTGCTTCACCGACACTCACCACACGCCTTGGGGAAAGGCCATCAACTTTGACGGACCGGAGAGCGACGGCGTCCGCCGCTTCATCATCGACAACGCCCTGTACTGGCTCACCGAATACCACATCGATGCCCTTCGCCTGGACGCCATCCACGGCATCTACGACTTCGGCGCTCGCCACATTCTTGACGAACTAACGCAGGCATTCCAGGATCAGGCGCGAAGCCTTCAGCGCCAGGCCTGGCTCATTGCCGAGAGCGATCTCGAAGATGTTCGCATCATCAACCCCCGTGCAAAGGGAGGGTACGCGTTCGACGCGCAGTGGCATGACGATTTTCACCACGCGCTCTATGCTCTGCTCACCGGCCAAAGGGAAGGCTTTCTCATGGATTTCGGCGCTATCGCCAATCTGTCGAAATCCGTCACCGAAGGTTTTGTTTTCGACTGGAAATATTCGCACTATCGCCGACGCCATTACGGCAGCTCTTCCAAGGACCGGCCGGGTGAGCAGTTCGTTGGCTTCATTCAGAACCACGATCAGGTCGCCAACACCAGCCGCGGCAAACGACTCTCCAGCCTGGTTTCCTCCGGACAACAGAAACTGGCGGCGGTCCTCACGCTGAGCTCGCCTTTCCTGCCGCTGCTGTTCATGGGGGAAGAATACGGTGAGACCGCGCCCTTCCTCTACTTCACCAGCTTCGACGATCCCGGCCTGGCTGCCGCGGTCACTGCGGGACGTAAAAAGGAACTAGGGTCGCACTACTCCGAGAGCGAATTCGCAGATCCGCAAGCTCCGGGCACTTTCGAGCACTGCAAACTGGATTGGTCGAAGACCGAAGTCTCTCCGCACGCGGAAATTCTGCGTCTCTACCGCGATCTGATTTCCCTGCGCAGGCGGCATCTCAGCCTGGCGAACTGCCGCAAGGAGCTGACCGAGATCCAGTTTAATGAGCAGAGAAAGTGGCTGCTCATGAAACGCTCGGACCCTTCAGGCAGCGGGGCCCTGCTGGTTTTTAATTTCTCCTCTGAGGCCCAGAGCATTCCAGTTCTGGACTCAGACCACTCGTGGCGGCTGGCGTTGTGGACAGGCGATGCGATTTACGGCGGTGGAAGTGGTCCTCGTCCTGTCGAGCGCCCCGGCTCAGTCTCGCAGCTGTCACTGGCAGGATTTGAAGCTGCGATTCTCATACGCTGACACCGAGCGCGATTCGGCGGTGCGAACCCGTCGCGGATGCCCGTTGTCTCATCGGGCTCACCTGTCCAATAGAGTGGCGAAGGCTGCGCGCTGTCACCCACGGCATGTGATAAATTTGAAAAACGTGCCCAATAATCGCTGATTTAACGCTTCGACGGGTTCTGAATGTAACCTCGCCTGTCCTTAACGAACGGCAGCCACAACTCTACGTAGGAGGTCGGTACCGCGCATGACGGGCGAAGGCAACAGCACCATTAAGCCGGCCTTTTCCCGCCGCGTCGTCATCGAGAATGTCCAGCCCCAAGTGGATTGCGGCCGGTTTCCCATCAAGCGCGTCGTGGGTGATCGAGTGAAAGTTACCGCGGACATCTTTGCCGACGGGCACGATATGTTGCACGCCGTTTTGCGCCACAAACCTGCCGGGCAACCGGACTGGCAGGAAAGTGTCATGGAGCCGCAGCCCAATGATCTTTGGCAAGGAGAGTTCAGTGTCACGACTCAGGGCCGTCATCTTTATACCCTGCAAGCCTGGACTGACCGGTTCCAGTCCTGGAGCCGCGACCTGGCGAAGAAATTTGAAGCCGGGCAAGACATTTCGGTGGACATTCTGGTTGGAGTCCAACTGATCGAAGCAGCGGCGGACCGGACCACGGGGAAGGACAAAATCGTGCTCGCCGCGGCGGCCGCCGAGCTTCGCAAGTTGTCAGCGGCGGACATCCCCAGCGCGGTGGAAAAATCATCGAGCCCGGAGCTGAAAGCCCTCATGATCCGCCACGCGGACCGCCGACGCGCCACCAGCTATGGCAGGGAACTGGTGGTCATCGTCGATCGCGATCGAGCCAGACACAGTGCCTGGTATGAGATGTTCCCGCGTTCGTCATCCCCTCAACCCGGGCGCCCCGGAACTTTGCAGGATTGCACCAGGAGGCTGGACTACGTGGCGGCAATGGGCTTCGACGTTCTCTACCTTCCCCCTATTCACCCCATCGGCCGTGTGAATCGCAAGGGAAAGAACAACGCTGAGACCGCTTTGCCGGAAGATGTGGGCAGCCCCTGGGCCATTGGGGCCAGGGAAGGCGGTCACAAGGCCATCGATCCGCAGTTAGGAACGCTCCAGGATTTCAAGCAGCTTCTGCCGCGGGCCCGGCAGCTGGGCCTCGAAGTTGCTCTCGACCTGGCCTACCAATGCGCGCCTGACCATCCCTACGTACAGGACCACCAGGGATGGTTTCGCATGCGTCCCGACGGCACCGTGCAGTACGCCGAGAATCCGCCGAAGAAGTATCAGGACATCTACCCGCTTGATTTTGAAACTGAAAAGAGCCCGGAGCTCTGGGAAGAACTAAAAAGCGTCGTACTTTACTGGATCGAGCAGGGCGTCCGCATTTTCCGCGTCGATAATCCCCATACTAAGCCCTTCGATTTCTGGGAGTGGCTGATCACCGACATCAAGAGCCGCCATCCCGATGTCCTGTTCCTCGCGGAAGCTTTCACTCGGCCGAAGGTGATGTACGAACTGGCCAAGCTGGGATTCACTCAGTCCTACACCTATTTCGCCTGGCGCAACGCCAAACAGGAGCTGACGGAATACTTCACGGAACTGACGCAGACCGATGTCCGCGAGTATTTCCGTCCCAATCTGTGGCCCAATACTCCAGACATCCTCACTGAATTTCTGCAGCAGGGCGGCCGCCCCGCCTTCATGATTCGCCTGCTGCTGGCCGCCACTCTGGGTGCCAACTATGGAATTTACGGCCCCGCCTTCGAACTGGGCGAACACCTCCCGGTGCGTGAGGGCAGCGAAGAGTACCTCGATTCGGAGAAGTATCAGGTCCGCCACTGGGATCTGAACAATCCTGCGAGCCTGGCTGAACTGATAACCAGGACGAACCAGATTCGCCGCGAAAATCCGGCCTTGCATGCGGACTTAAGCCTGCGCTTTCACTCCGTGGACAATCAGCAGCTCATCGCTTACAGCAAGGTGAGTGACGACCTGCTGAACACTATCGTCGCTGTCGTCAACCTGGATCCCTATCGTACGCAGGCCGGCATGATTGATTTACCGCTGGATCTGTTCCACCTCGACGCACGCCAGCCCTATCAGATGCACGATCTGCTGACCGACACGAAATATGTCTGGCGTGGTCCTCGCAATTATGTCGAACTTAATCCCCAGCGCCTCCCTGCCCACATCTTTTGCATCCGGCGGCGTGTGCGCACGGAAAACGGCGTGGATTATTTTGTTTAACCGGCAGTGAAGCGCAGGAGAGAAACTGTTTGCCCATGTCTCAGGACCAGCTCTGGTACAAGGACGCCATCATCTACCAGGTCCACGTGCGCACATTTTTCGATACCAATGCAGACGGCATCGGCGATTTCCGCGGCCTGGCTCAGAAGCTCGATTACCTGCAGGAATTGGGCGTCAACGCCATCTGGCTGATGCCCTTCTTTCCCTCGCCGCTGCGCGATGACGGCTATGACATCGCGGAATACAGGTCCGTACACTCCAGTTATGGCAATCTGGACGATTTCAAAGGTTTTCTTCAGGCCGCCCACGAGCGCGGCATACGCGTAATCGTCGAGCTGGTGCTCAACCACACTTCCGATCAGCATCCCTGGTTTCAGGAGTCGCGCAAGTCCAAGGACAATCCCAAGCGCGATTGGTACGTCTGGAGCGACACCGACACCAAGTATCAGGGCGTGCGCATCATTTTCGTGGACACGGAACTCTCGAACTGGGCCTGGGACCCGGTGTCGAAGGAATATTACTGGCACCGCTTCTTCAGTCACCAGCCCGATCTCAACTATGACAATCCGGCGGTCCGCGAAGAAATGTGGAACGTGATGAAGTTCTGGGTGGAATTGGGAGTGGACGGCTTCCGCCTGGATGCGGTCCCCTACCTGGTGGAGCGCGAAGGCACTTCTTGCGAGAACCTGCCCGAAACCCATGCTGTGCTGAAAGAATTACGC
>DATGYF010000050.1:0-13000 GCA_035298145.1 Terriglobales bacterium
AGAGCAGGTCGGATTCTCCGATCATGCCCCAGGGGCCGCACTGGACCAGGATTCCCTTGAAGCGGCAATTTTTCTCGTCGCTGCCGAAGGTTGGAAGATGATCCATATCGAAGTGAACGTAACGCGAAACGTAGAGGTCCATAAAGCCGTCGCGATCGTAGTCCGCCCAAGCGGCTCCGGTGCTGAAGCCACCGGCAGCCACACCGGCCTTCTCGGTAACATCTTCAAACTTACAATTTCCCAGGTTGCGATAAAGCGCGTTCCCGCCGAACCCGGTGACATAGATATCCGGCAGGCCGTCATTGTCGTAGTCGGCGACGGCCACGCCCATTCCCCACCCCTTGCGCGCCAGACCCGCAGCGCTGGTGATGTTGGAGAATTTGAAATTCGCATCCTGATGGTAGAGCGTGATCATGGGGTCGCCGCCCTGGCGATAGCTTTCGATGGTGGAACCGTTCACTGTGATGACGTCGAGCTTGCCATCGTTATCGCAGTCGATCAGGCCAGCGCCGCCGCTCATGGACTCGACAATGTATTTCTTTTCCGGAGTGGAAATGTGGGAGACCGTCAGGCCGGCTTCCTGGGCCACATCTTTAAAGCTGGGCACCGGGGATTGCGCTGGCGGAGACTTCGAAGCGGCTGTCTGGGCGGATGCGCACAGCGGAAGCAACAGGCCCAGAGAGAGGATTGTACGCATGACGAGGAGTGTTGTGATTATAGACTAGGACCATGTGGGGACAGCCGCCCTTGGGCTGTCCGGGCGAGCAAGGCTCGCCGGCTGTCGCGAAGCTTTCTGAAACTTGCGACGGGTATCTGGTATCGAGAAGACCCTGTGGAGCTGCGCTCCGCCGGACAGCCGGGGGCGGCTGTCCCCACGTGTGTAACTTTTGGCGCCGCTCACACATCTCATCCGACGGCGTGCGATACTTTCTGGCAGCCACTTCTCGCAGCCCAGGATTGGTGGGGAATGATCAAGTTTTTGGCTTTGCTGCTGACTGTTGTTGTTGGCGCTTGGTTGTTCGTGGCAGCTGCCGCTCCGGCCAGCCGCGACGCAGCTTCGCCGGTCCTGGTTGAGCTGTTTACTTCCGAAGGTTGCTCCAGTTGTCCTCCGGCCGACGCACTGCTCCAGCAACTGGATCGTACCCAGCCGGTGGATGGAGCACAGTTGATCGTGCTCAGCGAGCACGTGGATTACTGGAACCAAATCGGCTGGACCGATCCCTACTCTTCCCGCTTCTTCAGCGACCGCCAGAGCGCTTACGGCGACCGTTTCGGATTGAGGAGCGTCTACACACCGCAGATGGTGGTCGATGGCGAAACGGAGTTTGTGGGCAACAATTCGCGGCTGGCCAGCAAGGCCGTGGAAAAGGCGCTGGCCCTGCCGAAGGTAGCAGTCAGGATTTCGGAGATCTCGCTGGACGCTGCCAAAGTGCTGCAGGCCCACATTGACACCGACGCGTTGCCTGAGACCTTGAAAGTCCGCAAGGCTGACGTCTATCTCGCCGTGGCCCTGAACCATGCCGAATCCCAGGTGTTGCGTGGCGAAAACAGCGGCCGGCGCCTGACCCACGTCGGCGTGGTGCAGAGTCTTACAAAAATCGGCAGCATCGAGGCCGGAAAAACTTTCTCGCAGGATGTTCACCTCAAGATCGATCCCAGAACTGATCCAGCGAATCTGCGGGTGATTGCTTTCATCCAGCAACCCGGGCAGAAGCAGGTACTGGGCGTAGCGCAGCAGCAACCGCAACAGAAGTAAGCCAGGGCTTTCTTTGCGAACTTTGCGGTATCTCGGCGCCCTTTGCGGTCGGGGGTTGATCGTTCAGCCGTCCGCTGAAAGCTTGAACCGCAGAGGACGCAAAGGGGCCGCAAAGAACGCAAAGCCATCCTACTTCCTCTCTGCGGTTCTCTCTGCTAAATTTGGCTCCTCGATTTGCTGAATGGAGGGACCGTGCGCATCGACTTGTTTCGGATGGAGCGAACCCAGTGCCTGTATGAAAACGAAGTCGAATTCAACCTGTCAGAGAGCGGCGTGCTTCCGCTGCGCGTCGAGGAGGTTTTGCAGAGTTCAAAAGAGTCGGCTGATTTTCTGGCTCTCGGTTTGAAGTATCCGGAATCGGACGGCTCCGAGCAACTGCGCGAGTGCATTGCCTTGTGGTATGGCACCACCGCCGACCATGTGCTGGTGACGAACGGCGGGTCAGAAGCCAACTTCACCGCGCTCTGGGGGCTGCTGGAAAAGGGCGACCACGCGGCCGTGATGCTGCCCAACTATCTTCAGACCTGGGGGCTTTCCCGCGCCTACGCCACCAGGACCAATGCCTTTTATCTGGTGGAAGGCACTGAGAACGGGAAGGCGCGCTGGGCCCTGGACATTGACAGTCTGCATCGAGCAGTGAGCAAGAAGACGCGCCTGATCGTGGTTACAAATCCCAACAATCCTACGGGCGCAGTCCTCAACCAGCAGGAGATGGACGAAGTTGTGCGGGTTGCGCGCCAGGCCCGGGCCTGGCTTCTGGTGGATGAAATTTATCGCGGCGCAGAGGTGAACGGGCCGCTCACCTCGACATTCTGGGGGCGCTATGACAAGCTGCTGATCACCTCTGGACTCTCCAAGGCTTTCGGATTGCCCGGGCTGCGCCTGGGATGGATCGTGGCTCCGCCGAAGACCATCGCCAAGCTTTGCTCGTACCACGATTACACCACGCTGACTCCGACCCTGCTGTCCGATCGCCTGGCGCGGATTGTGATGGAACCAGTGCGGCGCGACCAGGTCCTCGAACGCACACGGGCGATTGTTCGCCGCAACCTGCCGCGGCTGGAATCCTGGATCCACTCCCACGATGACATCTTCGCGTACATCCCACCCGTGGCCGGCGCGATCACGTTCTTTCGCTACAAGCTGCCCATTTCTTCCAGCGCGCTCTTCGACCGGCTGCGCACGGAACAGTCGGTGCTGATTACTCCCGGCGACCATTTTGGCCTGGGACGCTACATTCGCGTGGGCTACGGGTACGATCTGGACTACACGCTGCGCGGGTTGGCTCGGGTTGATCTCACCTTGGAAGAATTGAAGAAGAAACGGAAGCCGGCGCGGAGCGAGACTGCGCGCCGCGGGGCTGCTTAGTTTTTTCTTGCTCAAAAGACTGAGGGCGGGACGCCCTCAGTACAGCCGGCGGGACGCCGGCGCTACAAAGTCTTTCCGGCTTTCGCGCGTTCCATTACCAGCGATGCTGCCGCCACATCTTGGACGCCTACTCCGGTCAAGTCGCAAACGATGATTTCGGATTCTGATACCCTGCCTGGCTTGAGGCCGGCTGTGATCTCGCCCAGCTCTGCGTAAATTTTATCTTTGCTGATCGCTCCGCGTTCGACCGCGTGATGGATTTCGCCCAGCCGCAGGCATTGTGGAATGCTATCGGCCACGACCTTGTCGGCGCGCGCCAGCACATCGACATCGAGTTCCTGTTTCTCCGGTTCGTCGGAGCCGACTGCGATCACGGTCACTCCGGGCTTCAACCATGCCGCCCGCACCAGGGGCTCGCGGCTGGCGGTAACGGTGATGACCAGGTCAGCCCCATCCACCGCCTCCCTCACTGATTCAGCCACAGCAAAATCGCACGCCGGAACTCGCCCGCCGCCTCCGACAGAACGTGTGGGGCGGGCGCCCTCGCCCGCCGCCTTTGACGTGGACTCTTCGCCACGGCGCTTTGCCAGATCATCGACGCAGGCGCGCGCCTTATCGCGATCGCGTCCCCATATGCGCACTTCGCTGAAAGTTCTCTCGAGAGCCAGCATTCCGATCTGATATCGCGCCTGCGCGCCGGTTCCGATCACCGCAACCGAGGAAATTTTCGCACGGGCAAGATGCCTGGCGGCAACCGCTCCCGCAGCTCCCGTCCGGAAGTCGGTAATGAATCCGTTGTCGAGCAGAAACGCCGCCGGCGCGCCGGTCCGGGCGTCGAACACGACGATCATGCCGTCGTTTGCCGGCAGACCCAGCTGGGGATTGTTGGGAAATCCTGAAACTATCTTGACCGCGTAGTAAGGCCCGCCGTTCAGATATCCGGCCTTGACGTGAATTTCGCCGCGGTTTTGAGGGGCTGCATTTCCTGGCGCTTCGTCTTCGGGAATGTCCAGATGGATGACTGCGGGTAATTGTGCCCGCCCAGTGGAATACGCAGCGAAAGCCTGCTCCATGGCAGAGATGCAGGAGCGGGGATCGAGCAGGGCGCGAATTTCAGGCTCGCGCAGAGTCAGGACTTCGCGGCGCATCCGCAAAGCCTATCATTTTAAGAAACCGGAAACTGCAGAAACTCGAAAACTGAAGCAACTCGGAATCACTTCTCCGCGGGTGCCGGTTCCGGCGACTTGCCGCGCTCGCGCCAGCCCTCGATGATCAGGTAGAGCACCGGGATGAAGAACAGGTTCAGGAAAGTGGAAACGATCATTCCGCCGAACACGGTCGTACCCACCGAATGCCGGCCGTGTTCGCCTGCACCCGACGCCACCACCAGGGGTACCACGCCGAGAATAAAGGCCAGCGAGGTCATCAGAATGGGACGCAGCCGGATCCGTGCGGCTTCGACGGCAGCTTCAATCAATGGCATGCCGCGGTGCCGCAGTTGTTCGGCAAATTCCACGATCAGGATGGCGTTCTTGCTGGAGAGTCCCACCAGCATCACCAGCCCGATCTGGCAATAGACATCGTTTTCCAGGCCGCGCAGCGACTGCGCCGTCAACGCTCCCAAAAGCGCCATGGGCACGGCCAGCATCACGATGAAGGGCAGAACGAAACTTTCATACTGCGCCGACAGGGTCAGATACACCACCAGCGTGCCCAGACCGAACAGGATCAGCGTGGTGCTTCCCGAACTCAGTTCTTCCAGCGACAATCCGGTCCACTGGAAGGTGTACCCCTGCGGCAGAACCTTCTGGCTTAACTCTGCCATGGCGTCGAGCGCCTGGCCTGAACTGAAGCCCGGAGCGGCGGAGCCGTCGATTTCAGCCGAGCGGAACAGATTGTAGTGACTGATCACCTGTGGGGCGGTGGTCTGCTTGATCGATACCAGATTCTCCAGCGGAATCATGGATCCGCCGTCGGCGCGCACATAAAACTGCTTGATGTCCTTGGCCTGGGTGCGGAACTGCTGGTCCGCCTGCACATAAACCCGGTAGGATCGGTTGTTGAAATCAAAGTCGTTGACGTACGCCGAACCCATGTAGATGCCCAAAGTGTCGGTTATCTGCTGCAGAGGCACGTGCAGGCTCTTCGCTTTCTCGCGATCGATGGTCACCACGAACTGGGGATCGTTAGCCGTGTAAGTGCTGTAGAGACCAGTCAGGTCTTTGCGGGCGCCGCCCTGGCGGATCAGGTCGTGGGTCACGTTGGCCAGTTCTTCCAGCGTGTGGCTGCCCTGGTCCTGCAATTCGTACGCAAAGCCGCCGAACTGGCCCAGGCCCTGCACGGCCGGCGGCAGGAACGGAAGCACGAGGGCACCGGAAATGCCGAAGAGTCGGCCGCGAATGCGGTTCACGATGGCCTCGGCGGCGTGTGCATCTCCTTTGCGCTGGGAATACGGTTTCAGTGGGACGAAGATCAGCGCCTGGTTGGAGGCGCTGCCGCTGAAGCTGAAGCCCGCGATCGCGAAAATGCCGCGCACTTCCGGAATGTCCTGAAGAATGTGCTGGACCTGCTGGCCGACGCCCCGGGTGTATTCGAGCGAGGCCCCGGACGGCGCCTGCACCGCGATTATGAAATATCCCTGGTCTTCGTTGGGCACGAAGCCTTTGGGCACGCGCTGGAAAATCAGGTAGGTAAGGCCCAACGCCGCGAAGAACAGCACCGCCGCGATCAACCGGAAGCGCAGGAAGAACCGCAAGGCCCGCCGGTACCCTTCGGTTATCCCGTTGATGGCTTTGTCCACCTGCCGAAAAAACCAGTTCTTTTCGCCATGCTCGCGGCCCAGCAGGATGGCCGAGAGCGCGGGCGTGAGAGTCAGCGCGTTGAAAGCAGAAATCGAAATCGAGAATGCGATGGTCAGCGCGAACTGGCGAAACAAGATTCCGGTCGTGCCGGGAAAGAAGGCCACCGGCACGAAGACCGCCACCAGCACCAGCGAGGTGGCGATGACCGCTCCCGCCACTTCTCCCATGGCGAGGGATGCCGCCTTGTGGGAATCCCTCTCGCCTTCCTGGATGTGGCGTTCAATGTTCTCGATCACCACGATGGCGTCATCGACCACCAATCCGGTCGCCAGGGTAATGCCAAAGAGAGTGAGCGTGTTGACAGAAAATCCCAACAGCTTGACGAAAGCAAAAGTTCCGATCAGCGAAACCGGAATGGTGACCGCGGGAATAATGGTGCTGCGCCAGTCCTCGAGAAATATAAAGATGACGAGGATGACCAGGACTATGGCCTCGATCAGAGTGGTAAGCACGTCCCGGATCGATTCGCCGACCGCCTCGGTAGTGTCAAACGCATTCTCATACTTCATGCCGGGCGGAAAATGCTGGGACAGCCGGTCGAGTTCGGCGAGCACCAGGCGGTCCACTTCGAGAGCATTCGCGGTCGAGAGCTGGGTGACGCCGAGACCTACCGCGTCGTAACCGTTGTACATCAGGTCTGAGCTGTAATCCTCGGCGCCGAGTTCGGCCCGGCCCACATCCTTCAGCCGGACCAGAGTGCCGTCGGCATTCGTCTTGAGGATAATGTTTTCAAATTGTGAGGCCTCGCTGAGCCGGCCGATGGCGCGCACGCTGATCTGAAATTCCTGACCGGCCTTGATCGGCGGCTGCCCCACCTGCCCGGCGGCGACATCGACGTTCTGCTCCTGCAACGCGCTTACCGCATCCGATGCGGTCAGCCCGCGGCTGGCCATGCGCACCGGATCCAGCCAGAGACGCATGGAGTACTTGCGTTCGCCGAAGATGATGACGTCCGCCACTCCCGGCACGCGCTTCAGCGAGTCTTTGACGTAAACATCGAGATAATTGCTGATGAAGAGCGGGCTATAGCGTCCCTCGGGCGAGAACACGGCCGCGCCCAGCACGAAATTATTGGAGGCCTTGGTCACGGTGATGCCCGTGGCCTTGACTGCGCTGGGCAGCCGTCCCTGGGCCGTGTTGACGCGGTTCTGAATGTCAACGGCCGCCAGATCGGGATCGCGGTTCAGATCAAACGTCGCCGTGATCGAGCTCACCCCGTTGCTGCTGCTGCTCGAGGTCACGTACTTCATGCCCTCCGCGCCGTTGATCTGCTGCTCGATGGGCACGGTCACGGCGGTTTCGACGGTCTGGGCACTGGCGCCGACATAAAAGCTGTTCACGGAGACTTGCGGCGGCGCGAGGGTGGGAAATTGCGCAATCGGCAAACTGGGAATGACGGCGGCGCCTGCCAGGATGATCAGGAGCGCGCAGACGGTAGCGAAGACTGGCCGTTTTATGAAGAAATCAACGAACATTCAGGCGTCGGACCTCGGACGTCAGACTTCGGACTTCAGACCTCGGACTTCGGACTTCAAATCGAATAGGTAGAAGACGCTCACAAAGTCTCGCAACGGCTGATATGAAAACGCCGCCGTATTGCAGCGATCCTAATTCGAACCTTTTAAGTCCAAAGTCTGACGGCTGAGGCTCTGACGGCTGAAGTCCGACGCCTGACGCCCGATGTCCGACGCCCGCCCTTACCCCTTAGGCACGATCACGGGAGCGCCATCGACCAAGAATTGCGTGCCCGAAACGATGACCTTGTCTCCCGGCTTAATCCCTTCGAGCACCACGTAGTTGTTGCCGGTCATGTCTCCGACCTGTAACGGCTTCTGATGCGCAACCGTCTTGCCGCCCTGCTGCTCGGCGATGAAGGCGAAGTACTGGCCTCCCAGGCGCGAAACCGCGAGCACGGGCACCACGGTACGCTGCTGTGTGCCCCACACGATGCGGGCATGGATGAATTGTGCGTTGCGTAGCTTGTCATTGCTGTTGGCAATCGGGGCCTTGGCCAGCACGCTCTGGGTGGTTGAGTCCACCTGAGGCGAAATAAAGTTGATCCGGCTTTCGGCCAGAACATTGCCCGACTGATCGACAATCTGTACCGGCAGATTGGGCTTGAGTTGGGAGGAGCGCTCGATGGGCACGTACACGTAAGCTTCGAGGCTTCCGGGCTTGTCCACGGTGGTCAGGGGCGTGGTGGTGGTCACGCGGTCTCCCACGCGGACCGGAATGTCTCCGACGATACCGGCGCTGGGAGCGGTCACGCGGTAATAGTGCAGTTGCACACTTTCCTGGCGAACCTGAGCCTGCAGGGCCTGCAACTGGGCGCGAGCCTGGTCCAGCGCAGTTCTGGACTGGTCGAGCGCCTGCTTGCTGATGACCTTCGCTTCGTATAGACCGCTGTTGCGTTCGAACTCCTGCTCGTCCCACCTGACCTCGGCCTGCTTGGCCGCCAGCGTGTCTTCCTGAGTTTTGAGTGTGGCCTGCTGTTTTGCTGGGTCGATCTGCATCAGCGGGGTACCGGCCGAGACGCGGCTTCCAGAGTGAACAAAAATAGCCGTAATCTGGCCCTCTACCTGGGGCATGATGACGGCGGTGTCGCGCGACTTCAAGGTGGCGACGTATTCCGTCGTGTCTTTCACCGGAACCAGTTGAGCGGTTTCCACTTTTACCGGTATGCCGGCAGGGCCCTGAGGCTGCGCCCCCTTGACCGCCCCCCCGCTGCAGGCCGAGCCTAGGGCCGCCAGCGTCAAAGTCCCCGCCAGGGCGACCCACGGCCGGGCCGATTCCCAATGTCCCCTGCTTGTCGGTAAATCCATCTTTAAGAATGCTCCTGGAGAAACAGCCACGCCGCCTGGGCACCCGCCAATTAGATTAGCAGATGCAGTTCTGGACTTTGGACTCGGAGCGAGTCGGGAAGATAGCCGAATGGCAATGGGCTGGGAAAAAATACGGACCGGCCCAGATGGGGACCACGTCCGGAGCACCGCTGGAGTGTCTAGCGCTTGCGCGGCTTGGTGGCTTCCTGCATCTGCCGTTCTTCGGCCACAACCGCGACGTACAGCAGGCCGAACGCCAGAACCACCATCATGAGTACGAGTGTCATGGGCTGAATGTAAGCCCATAGTTTCGGCTCGCCAAGGTCACGCCGGTACCCGCGGGGTAATACCACCAAGGTGGGGGTGTGGGTCGGACGGCGAACTTCGGGCGTCGGACGTCGGACTTCAGACCTCGGACGTCGGGTTCGGTCGCCTTGGGTGTGTTTGCGCCGCCCGCTCGCCGTCAATTCCTTGGCTTTCTGGCGGCGACGTTCCAACAGCAAAGCACTTCAGGAACTTAAAAACTGTCCGAGGTGCGTAGAAGAGGGCTGAAGTCCGAAGTCCGACGCCCGAAGTCTGCCTTCTGCTACATTATTTCGGAAGATGAAACCTGCCCGCAGTTTTGCCAGCGACAACAATGCTGGAGTTCATCCTGAGGTCTTGCGAGCCGTGGCCGAAGCCAATCGCGGCCACGTGGTCGGTTATGGTGACGATCCTTACACTGCTGCAGTCGTTCAGAAATTCAAACGGCACTTCGGTTCCGACATCGACGTGTTCCTTGTTTTCAACGGCACGGCGGCCAATTGCCTGGGCCTGAAGGCGCTGACCAGTACTTATCACGCGGTCATCTGCGGCGAAGCCGCACACATTTACACCGACGAATGCGGAGCGCCCGAGAAGTTTACCGGCTGCAAACTGCTTCCCGTCGCGGTGACCAACGGCAAGCTTACGATTGAATCCGTAAGTCACGCTTATCACGGCATCGATGACCCGCACCATGTGCAGCCCCGAGTCATCTCCATTACCCAGGCCACGGAGGTTGGAACGGTGTATCAGCCTGGCGAGATAAAGGCCCTGGCCCGCTTTGCCCACGAGCGTGGCATGTTTCTGCACATGGACGGCGCCCGCATCGCCAATGCCGCCGCCAGCCTGGGGCAAACCCTGCGCCAAGCCACCCGGGACCTGGGAGTGGACGTGCTCTCCTTCGGAGGAACCAAGAACGGCGCCCTGGGGGCTGAAGCGGTGGTCTTCTTCGACCAGAAGCTGGGCCATGACTTCCTGTATTTGCGCAAGCAGGGCATGCAGCTGGCCTCCAAGATGCGCTTCATCGCGGCGCAGTTTGATGCCCTGTTCACCGGCGACCTGTGGCTGAAGAGTGCACGCCATGCCAACCGCATGGCACATCTGCTGCAAAAGGAACTGTGCAAGATTCCCGAAGTAAAGATTGTTTACAAGGTCGAGGCGAACGGGGTTTTCGCGAAGATTCCGCGCTCCGCGATTGCCCGGCTGCAGAAGCGTTACTTCTTTTATGTGTGGAATGAACCGCAATCCGTGGTGCGCTGGATGTGCTCTTTCGACACTACCGAGCAGGACGTAAGGCAGTTTGCCCGGTTCGTAGCGGAGACGGTAAAGAAATAGTGCCGGCCCGGCTTGTGTGGCGCGGACCTGTCCTGAGCGAAGTCGAAGGAGCCCTCGGCCGGATCGGTGCAGAACGTCATTCGACTACTCCTATCTTTAAAAGCCGCGGGCGAGAGCGCCCGCGCCACATGGGTGCCCCAGGCCCACCTTTCTTTTGGGAATCCTTCTGGCTACTAGCCCTGTTCGGCGAATAGAATCACACTTAGAGTGGTTCGTAGTCTTTAGCTTTGGAGGTTGTAATGTTTGGTCGTAGAAGTGTGCCCGCGATTTTGGCAATCATGGCCCTGCTAAGTCTGGTTCATGCCGAGGACCGAGTTCAATCCGAATTAAAGTTTGTGGCCCGCACCAAGGCGGATAAGACTGCCGGGGTGTGGGTGGACGGACAGTACGTGGGCTTTGTAAAGGAACTGACGGGGGACAAGAAAATCGTGCTACTGCCGGGCAAACACGAAGTCCTGGTGCGGCAAGCCTGGTACAAGGACTACGTCCAAAACGTAGTTCTTGAGCCCGGACAAACCAGCGTAGTGAATGTCTCGCTGGTAAAAGATGCTCACCCCGCGACCCGCGAGGCAACCGGTGAGTTGAAAATTTCGGCCACGCCCAGCCGGGCGGCGGTCTTCGTGGACAACCAGTTCGCCGGGCACGTGGACGAGTTCGACGGAGTCGGCAAAGCCATGCTGCTCACCCCCGGACGGCACAGCGTGCGCGTTGCGCTGCCCGGCTATTTGCCTTTTGAAACCGTGGTTGACCTGCGTCCTCACCAGAAACTCAAAATTCAGACTGAACTGGTCAAGGGCAGCATCACCGAAGCCGGTTCGCTGGTGAATCAGCAGTAAGATAGCGAGATTGAGACGAGCCCTACGCTTGCCGCTGGCGATTCTGGCGGTCCTTCTCTTTGGGATCGCGGGCGCAGTCCTGCTTCGGGTGGGAGCCGACGGCAAGCCTCACACCGTTCTGCTGAAGTGGAACCCGCCTGCCCCCAAACCCGGCGTAACCGTGACCCGCTACAATGTCTATCGTAGCCAGCCCGACGGGACATTTGCTCCGCTGGCTTCCGTGACCGCGCCAACCTACCTTGACGACAAGGTGAGCACCGGAACCACTTACCATTATTTCGTGAGGGCGGTGGATTCCTCTGGCCAGGAGAGCCCGGCTTCGAACCAGGCCTCGGCAACCATCCCCTAGCCTGGATCCGCCTGCCGGCAATAGCGAGAAATGGACCCAGCCCTAAAAAGTTTTCTCAGAGATCCTTCCCGGCTGTCGATCCCGCAACCCTTCATTCGACGTCTAAATGGAGTCGGGGAATGAAACAGGCCGGCTCCAAATGCAAAATTCATAAGGAGAATCACGATGCGATTCATGGTAATCGTCAAGGCCGATAAGAACAGCGAAGCCGGCATCATGCCCAGCCGGGAGATCCTCACTGCGATGGGGAAATTCAACGAAGAACTAGTGAAAGCCGGAGTGATGTTGGCCGGCGAAGGACTTCACCCCACCTCGAAAGGCAAGCGCGTCAAGTTCTCGGGTGGAAAACACACCATTACTGACGGTCCGTTCACCGAAAGCAAGGAGCTGATTGCCGGCTTCTGGCTGTGGCAGGTCAGGTCGATGGACGAGGCGGTGGAGTGGCTCAAGCGCAGCCCTTTCGACGGCGGGACCGAAATCGAAATTCGCCAGGTCTTCGAGCCGGAAGACTTCGGTGCTGAACTGACTCCGGAATTGAGAGAGCAGGAGAATCGCCTGCGCAAACAGGTCGCCGCGAAAAAGTAAGGGTGCCCTACCCTCGTCGTTCCGTTTTCTGGAACGACAGGGTGGGGGTTTTGACTCTCTCGTTGAAGATAACCTTCGATCCAGCGGAAACAGGTCGCCGCGAAAAAGTAACTGTGCCCCACCCTCGTCGTTCCGTCCTTTGGAACGACAGGGTGGGAATTTTGACTCTCGCCTGAAAATAAACTTCGATCCAGAAACCCCCGCCCTGTCTCTCCAAAAAACGGAGACGAGGACGGGGGCCCTTGTTTCTACTGTCCGGAATCCTCTGCTGCCAGCTGCGAGAAAGCCGACCAGTCCAGCGACTCACCGCCGCGGGCCAGCAAGGTCAGGAAGCGGTTGTAAATCAGGCTGGCCAGCGGAAGCGGTACGCGCAGCTTCTCGGCGGCGGCCAGCACCAGCCGGTTGTCTTTGAATCCCAGGGGAGCGGCGAAGCCGGCGGGAACAAATTTCTTGTCGGCGATCAATCCGCCATAGGTCTTGTAAACCGGCGCGTTGAAAAGCGTGGAGGTCAGGAAATCAACGTACTGGTGCTGGTCCAAACCGGCCTTGCCCACCAGCGCGAGGGCCTCGCCCAGGGCCTCGATCACCGATGAAATCAGGAAGTTGCCGCTGAGCTTGATCAGATTCGCGTCGGGAGCATTGTCGCCGAAGCGAAAAGTTCTCTGTCCGATAGATTCGAATATGGGCATGCAGGCGTCCACCGCATCCGGCGCGCCGGCCGCAGTGATAAAGAGTTTGGCCGCAGCCGCCGCCTCGGGACGTCCAAACACCGGCGCTGAGACAAA
>DATGYF010000051.1:0-3061 GCA_035298145.1 Terriglobales bacterium
GTCATCCAGAGCGTCCCCGAGTGATCAGCGGGCAGCCGACGTATCCGGTGCCGCCGGTGACAAAAACGCGATGGGATTGCGCATTCATAGGCCGCCACTCTCCGCCATCATACCCAGGCGAAGGCCCCGCCACAGGCCGCGTGGGGACAGCCGCCATCGACTGTCCGGCGAAGCAACGCTTCGCGATTGCTTTGCGCAAGGTGTCGAGCTGCGCTCGATCGGACAGCCGAGGGCGGCTGTCCCCACGCAGTCTGTGGCACCTGCGACAGCACAGGGGCAAGTGCGCGACCGTATCTGGTACACTGTCGCGTTCCGCAGCCTCCGGAATTCCAGGACTGCGGAGCTTCCTGGGCCCTTAAGCTGCATCGAAGCGAAAAGCCCTATGAAAGATACTCTGGGAGTCCTGTTGGCGGGCGGGGCGGGCGAGCGGCTCTATCCCCTCACTCGCGATCGCGCCAAGCCTGCCGTCACCTTCGGCGGAATTTACCGCATCATCGACGTCACTCTTTCCAACTGCGTCAATTCTGACCTGCGCCGGGTTTATATCCTTACCCAGTACAAGGCGCTTTCTCTCAATCGCCACGTGCGCGAAGGCTGGAACATCATGGGCAGCGAGATGGGCGAGTTCATCGAAGTACTGCCTCCGATGAAACGGGTAAGCGATCAGTGGTACCAGGGCACCGCCGACGCGGTGTACCAGAACATTTACTCGATCGGGTCGGAGCAGCCCAAGCACGTGCTCATCCTCTCCGGCGACCACATTTACAAGATGAATTACGGCTTGATGCTGGAGCGGCACAACGAGACCGGCGCCGACGTGACCCTGGCCACCATCCAGATCGATCCCGGCGAGGTGGCCCGCTTCGGCGTCGTGGAAGTGGACCGCGACCACCGGGTGCTGGGCTTCGAGGAAAAGCCGAAAGTCACCAAGCTGCGCTCGCCCGCGAATCCTGAAAAGGTTTGCGCTTCGATGGGCATCTATCTGTTCAACACCGATGTGCTCATCCCCGTGCTTTTGAAAGATGCGGAAGATCCCGCTTCCAGCCATGATTTCGGCAAGGACATTCTGCCCAAAATGGCCGACGACTACCGGGTTTATACCTACGACTTCGTCGATGAGAACAAAAAAGAGGCCCTGTACTGGCGCGATGTGGGAACGCTCGAAGCGTACTATGAGGCCAACATGGACATCGTGGCAGTGTCGCCGGTGTTCAACCTGTACGATTCAGACTGGCCGATCCGCACCCATCAGCGTCAGTACCCGCCGGCGAAGTTCGTGTTCGCTGAAGCGGGCCGCACCGGTACCGCAGTCGATTCCATTGTTTCCGCCGGCTGCATCGTTTCCGGCAGCATCGTAAAAGGTAGCGTGGTCTCGCCCGATGTGCGCGTGAACTCCTACAGCGAAGTTGAAAGCAGCATTCTTTTCTCCCACGTGAATGTAGGCCGGCATTGCCGCATCCGGAAAGCCATCATCGATCGCGATGTGCACATTCCGGAAGGCACCACCATCGGCTATGACAGCGAAGCTGACCGCCAGCGGTACTTCGTCACCGAAAGCGGAATCACGGTGGTGACCCGCGACTATTCCCTGTTCGAAAATCCAGTCACCGTCGATTACTTCACCAGCGAGTAATCACGCAGGCCCGGACGCCCACGTCCGGGCGGACGAGCACAGCTCGTCCCAGGTTCGGGGTTTCGAATTTGGAATTTCGATTTCATTTTTAGATTGCTAATTCAGATCTTCGCTCCTCGCCTCTGACTCCTGAACTTTCGACTTCTGGCCGGTGATGTTTCCAGACCCTCCGGGCTGCTCTCGGCTGGGCGGACGCCGGCGTTCGCCCCTGCGTTTTCCTGCCGGTGTCCTGCATGCGGGCAGTCATGTGTCATCTAGTTGCACATGGATTGCAACAAAATATGCGAGCCGTGCTTGACAGAGTAAATCCGCAAAATGCAGCATTGAGACTGGGCCATACAAATGCAACACTGTTGCATCTGATAAGTGTCGATCCAAATTGCAATCTGGTTGCATCTGTCAGGAGAAGACGGCGACCGGAATAAGCCGGATCAGAACAGAGGCTTGGGGGGAAGCAGTGAGCCAGACCCGAATCAAGATCAAGAAGAACAAGAAGGCAGGGCGAAGCCCCCGCCGGGGCGCCAGGTATTGGATGGCGGTGGGGACGGTCGCGGCCTACGCCACCTTCAGCGGAGACGCGGTGTTCAAGGCCCAGGCCCAGCAGGACCGAGCGGCGCCCGCGGTGAACGCGTCCGGCCAGACCCAGGGGTTGACCGTCCGCCGCTACGACATCCCGCCCGGGACCTTGGATTCCGTACTCGCAGCCTTTCAAAAGACCGCGCAGTTCAGTGTGGCCATGCCGCAAGAGTCAATGCGCGGCATCTGGTCTCCCGGAGTGGCTGGTCTGTACACGCCACAAGGGGCGCTGCAAAAACTCCTGACCGGCACCGGCATCGGCTATCACCTGACCGGCGCGGACGCTGTGATTCTGGAAATCCAGGGCATGGCAACCACGGTCAATGTTACCGACACCAGCGTGCAGATTTCGTTACCGAAATTCACTCAGCCCCTGATCGAGACCCCACAATCCATCGACATCGTTCCCCAGCGCGTCATTGCGGACCAGGGTGCGACCACGCTGCGGGACACGCTGCGCAACGTGGCCGGCATTAGCATCGCCGCCGGAGAAGGTGGCGCCCAGGGCGACAACCTTACAGTTCGCGGCTTTACCGCCCGCAACGATATCTTCCTCGACGGCATGCGCGACTTTGGCAGTTACTATCGCGATCCTTTTGATCTGCAGCAGGTCGCGGTCCTGCAGGGTCCGTCGTCGGTCACGTTCGGCCGAGGTTCCACCGGGGGCGTGGTCAATCAGGAAACCAAAGCCCCACAGACGGCCGCGCTCTTCGCCGGGACCGTGGACCTGGGCACGGACCAGACCAAGCGCATTACCGCTGACCTCGATCGGCCCCTGCCCTCTCTGGGTGGTGGCACGGCATTCCGGCTGAACCTGATGGGGCACGATTCGAAGTTCGCGGGACGAGATAT
>DATGYF010000052.1:0-4103 GCA_035298145.1 Terriglobales bacterium
GCTTGGAGCGGACAGTCCTGATGCCGGCAAGATTACGGGATTCGACCATGTCGAGGTGCTCGACAATCTGCGGTCGGAGCTGGTCCGCCTGCTTCCGGCAAAGAAGGCGACCGTCTATACCGACGTGGTCGCCGATGGCGAAATTTCGAATTCAGCGGCGCCTCTGGATTGGCTGAAGCGGGCCAACTCGTTCCCGGTCGGGGTTTCTTTCCAGGATGTCCGTCCGATGCTGGCTTCGCTCCGAACCTATAAGGATGCGGGCGAAATCGAGCGCATCCGTCACGCCACCGACGCCTCGATTGCAGCCCATTTTGCAGCCATGCGCACGGTAAGGTCAGGCGTCACCGAGCGCGAGATTTCCGCCCTGATGCAATATGAGTGGGGAAAACGCGGTTGTGAGCGTCCAGCCTATGCCCCCATCGTGGGCTCAGGTTTCAACTCCACCGTGCTGCACTACTCTGACGACTCCGGCACCATGCAGTCCGGAGACGTCGTGGTGATTGACGCCGCGGGAGAATACTCCATGTACGCGTCCGACATCACCCGCACCCTGCCGGTGTCCGGAAAATTCACCGCCCGCCAGCGCGAGATTTACGATATCGTTCTGGGCGCGCAACAGGCCGCCATCGACGCGTTTCGCTCAGGCAAATCGAGCCTGCGGAAGGACCAGCCCAATTCGATCTACGACGTGGCCTACAACTACATCAATTCGCACGGCAAGGATCTGCACGGCGAGCCACTGGGAAAGTATTTCATTCACGGACTCAGCCACTACGTGGGATTGAACGTCCACGATGCGGGCGATTACAACGTTCCACTCGGCCCAGGAGCGGTGTTTACCATCGAACCCGGAATTTACATTCCAGAGGAAAAGCTCGGGGTACGGATCGAAGACATCCTTTACGTTGACCCGGACGGAAAGCTGATCAACCTGTCCGCTAACCTGCCTCACACCGCCGACGACGTCGAGCACGCCATGGCGGGTAAGTGAGGACAGGCATGTGTGGGTCGGACACTCCTGTCCGACGCCTTTGACGTTGATTTTGACTGGCACGAAAAGACCTTTGCCTGAAGCACTTGCATCGAACAATCCAGAGAAAAGCAAGAGCACAAGAGTCGGACAGGAGTGTCCGCCCCCACACTGCACTACCTGACCCACATGGGCTCCCCTTTTGATATCCTAGGACATCGTGCGGATGATCTGGTTGTTCCTGATCCTGGCCCTGAGTACCGTAGCTGTGGCTCTGGTCGGATTGGCGGCCTACCTTCGAGTGCGCAGCCATATGAAGGAATCGTCCTCCAGAGAAACCCACGGCAAAGAGTGAACCCGATTTCGTCGCTTCCGATTCTGACACGGAGAAACGTCCAACATGGCGAAGCCCGCTAGTCTTGCCCTCGATCGAGGTAGTCGCGCTCTTTACTGGGCGGAACAGGCGGCGATTGTGATTAGCGCAAGCCTGTTTGTTGCGCTGTGTGCGCACGTGACCGTGCCCCTGCCGTTTACCCCGGTACCCCTTACTTTGCAGAATTTTGGGGTGCTTCTGGTCGGCCTTACCTTGGGAAGCCGTCGCGGCTTTGCCGCGCTGGCGCTTTACCTGGTGGAAGGAGCGTCGGGCATGCCGGTGTTCAATCCCGCGGGGCTGGGCGGTATCGCGCAGTTGTCAGGTGCGACCGGAGGCTTCCTGCTGGCTTATCCGTTTGTCGCTGGGCTGGCGGGTTGGATCATGGAGCGCGGCAAGGCCAGTTTTGCTCGCGCCGCCACAGCAGGCGTGCTTGCGGAGGTGGTGTTGTTCGCCGGAGGCCTTTCCTGGCTGACGGTTTTGACCCATTCTTTCGCCCAGGCAGCACGCTTCGGCCTTTACTGGTTCGTGTTCGCGGAAGTGATCAAGGTCATGTTGGCCGCTGGAGTCTCAACCGGATGGCAGCGTGTCCGCAAGGAGCAGGCATGAGTTTCGTCGAAACACCTTCTGGAACGACTGCGCTCGCACCCGAAACCAAGGATTCGTCGAGCGGAGTCGCGTCCACGCGTGAGATCAGCATCGCACACAGTCCCGACTCCGATGACGCCTTCATGTTCTACGCTCTGGCCACCAATAAGGTGCGCGTCCCCGGGTTGCGCTTTACTCATAAGCTTTGCGACATTGAAACCCTGAACCAGAAGGCGCGGGAAGGCGAAGGTGTTTATGATGTCACGGCCATTTCGTTCCACGCCTATCCCTACATCCAGGATAATTACGCTCTGCTTCCCAGCGGAGGCAGCGTCGGGGATGGCTATGGTCCCATGATTGTTGCCACGCAGGGATTTTCGCAGAACGAAATAAAGCGCAAGAAGATTGCGGTGCCGGGAACTCTGACCACGGCCTATCTCGCGCTGCGGCTTTTCGCGCCCGGGATTGAAACCGAGGTCGTGCCTTTCGACCAGATCATTCCCCAGGTCGTGGCTGGTAATTACGAGGCGGGCCTCATTATCCATGAAGGGCAGTTGACCTATGCCAAAGCCGGTCTGCAACGGATTGTGGACCTGGGCAGGTGGTGGCTGAAAGTTACCGGATTGCCGCTGCCGCTGGGTGGAAACGCGATTAAGCGCAGTCTGGGACCGGAGTTGACGGCGAAAGTATCAGGAGCTCTGCGGGACAGCATTCAGTACGCGCTCGACCATCGCGACGAGGCGCTTGCCTATGCCATGCAATTCGCGCGCGACGTCGATCCCCAGCTCGCGGACAAGTTTGTTGGCATGTACGTCAACGAGCGCACTCTGGATTACGGGCCGGATGGACGCGAAGCCGTGCGTCGCCTGCTGGACATGGGACACAAAGCAGGAATCATTCCGCGAGCAGCAAGAGTGGAGTTCGTCTAGAAGAGCTTCTGGCTTCTAGCTCCTGGCTAAAACTTCAGACCCGTTGGCTCTAGCAAGAAGCCAGGAGCTAGAAGCTAGAAGCGCCTTATGTAGAAGCGCCTTACCTGATTTTTTCCGGGAACGAAAATACCGGGTCCACATCTACCGGCACCTTCGATGCCGCCTTCAAGGACAGCTGCAATTCTGCCGGCATCACATCGTACTTTTTGAACCACGCTTCGGCCCGTTCACGGCTTCCGGTGGCTTCAATGTCCAGAAGTTCTTTGGCCAGGTCAGCCAGCACACCGGGCATGGCGGCATAGTCGATGGCGTACGTTCCCGATGCTTGCCGCTTGATTGCGCCGCGCTCCAGCAGGTAGTTGAACTCCATCATCTCGGCCTGGCCGTGGGCTTCTCCGGTGCCGAAGCGTATGGTGCGGAAAATTCCCGCCAGGTAGGAAGCGTAATACTCTTCGAGCTTTTCCTTGGGCAGGATCTCGTGGTCCACCAGCCACTTCAGGCCGAACATGCCAACCACATCGGCTTTGGCTTCCTCCAGACCACTGTACTGGGGGCCAATGGCTTCACGGACCGCCACTTTGCCAGCCGTGGTGCGCGAGTAGGCGGGGCCCAGTCCGTGGGCCATCTCGTGCATGATGGTACCCAGCAGATATCCTTCAGCGGAGGCCTTGGCAGCCTGTTCCGGCGGCATCATGAACTGGGCGAGCGGAAGAATCACGTAGGTGACGCGCGCGTCCATGAAGTTCTTGAAGAAGATTTTCTTGCTGCCCTTCTGTTCGTGAACCCGGGGATCATTGGGCAGGTTGTCGGCCACAGCCTGGTAGCCATGGCGCAGATCGCCCGCGCGGTATGGTGCGTCCATGACCTCCATGGGAGTTTCGAGTCCGTGCTTGGAAGGCCGGTCCTCGGGAGCCAGCGGCAACGCATCCTGGACGTCAGCTACGTATTTCTGAAACATGGCCAGCTTGCGGCTCTCCGCCTCATTGCGCACCAGCACGGCGGCGCCGTAAGAACCTTTCACGCCGAGAAGGCCGTCGGTGTAGGTCTCGTAAGGAGCAAAAATCACATCGAACTTGGGATCCTTCAAATCGACCCAGGCCAAATCGCTTTTGAAGTAGTCATCGGTCAAGAGGGCGTCGGCGCGCAGACGCAGAAAATTGGCGAACGCGGGATCGTCACTCAAAGCAGCAGCCTCACGCAAGTCGTGGGCGGCCGGCTCCAGAAATGAGCGATAAGCAATGTGATA
>DATGYF010000053.1:0-4194 GCA_035298145.1 Terriglobales bacterium
AAGTCGTGGCAATCGAGTATCTGGCTGAATACGAGTTACTTAACTTGCAAATAGAGAACTCCTGCATCTTTCTTCTGGCCTCGCCCGTATATCCCGGTAGCATGAACGCCACAGCGTATTGCCTCATGAATGCGATGGAATCCGAGACCGGCGCAATTGCCCGCGGCCTCCGCCGGCGCGATCCGGATTTACTGGACCGCCTCATCGAGCAATATCAGCACCGGCTTCTTCGGTATCTGGTCTATCTGTCGGGAAATCGTGAACTGGCGGAAGACCTCTTCCAGGAAACATGGATCCGCGTGCTGGAACGCGGTCACCAGTACGACGGCCGTCACGAATTCAGCACCTGGCTTTATGCGGTCGCGAGAAATCTGACCATCGACTATCTGCGGAAGAAGAGTCCGGTCAGCCTGGACGGGCTGATGGAAAACGACGAGCACGCACCGTTCGAACCGCCCGACACCCGGCCCATGGCTTGGGAAGTGATGCAGCAACACGAGCAAGCCGAACGCGTCAGCGCGGCGCTGGTCAGCATTCCGGCGGAGTATCGCGAGACCGTCGTCCTGCGTTTTCAGGAAGGCCTGGCTTTGGAAGAGATTGCGACGGTGACCGGGGCACCCCTGGGCACGGTGAAGTCGCGGCTGTATCGCGGATTGAACATGTTGATGTCACGGCTGAAGGGAGCGCAGGCATGACGCGGAATGTACATGACGAAGCACGGGAGCTGATCGCTGCAGGGAATGGTCTCCCGGATCCGCAGCAGGCCTGGCTGCGGGCCCACCTCGATGAATGCGAAGCATGCCGTCATTACGCCGAAGCATCGGACGACGTAGTTCGCACTTTGCGTTCTCTGCCGTTGGCCGCTGATGCCCGGCTGGTGCGAGCCACGCAAATGCGGGTGCGCTTCCATGCCAGCCGGCTTCGCGAGACTCGCGAACGCATGTGGCTGGTCGGGATGGCTTGCCTGGGAGTGGGCCTTTCGGCAACGCTGACCATCCCTCTTTTGTGGCGACTCTTTGCCTGGATGGGTGGACGGATTGGAGTCTCGACCCTGGTCTGGCAGGCGAGCTTCATGTTTTTCTTCGTTGCGCCGGCGCTGGTGGTAAGCGTGCTGCTCGTGGCTCGAGGCACGCACCTCACCAACAACGGCGAGCAGTCGCGGTAATGGCACAGATAAGGTGGACAAATTTATGCAGGTAAGAAACGAAACGCAAACTGGATTGACTGCGGAGATCAAGATTGTTCCGCTGTGGGCATGGGCGCTCGGCGGGATTGCATTCATCGTCGCCCAGGTCTTCTTTAATGCGGTGCTGGGGCGGCATTCGGGTGCGCCGCCGGCGTGGGGGCGAGCGCTGATGGGCCTGGGGGCCGGTCTTGCCGGCGCCTGCTACCTCTTGCTCATCGGCTACATAAACCGCGACGCGAAACGACGTGGCATGAGCCCTACGCTTTGGACGATCATGGCCATTATTATTCCTAACGCTCTGGGCATCATCCTTTACTTCCTGCTGCGGCAACCGCGCAGCAGCGTCTGCCCGCAATGTGGGAATGCCGTGCAAACGGGATTCAACTTCTGCCCGCGCTGCAACTACAAACTGAGCCCCAGCTGTCCGCAGTGCCAGCGCGTGGTTGGGGTAGGTGATATCTATTGTCCTTACTGCGGAACTTCGCTGCACCACCAGGCGGCCGCAGCTCCCAGTCCGTCAACCAACCTTCCAGGCTAGCGGCTGAACATGAAAGCCGCCATCTATAGCCGGTACGGCACCGCGGATGTTGTCCAAATCGAGGAAGTCGAAAAGCCTGTTTCCAGAAACCATGAGGTCTTGATCAGAGTCCGCGCAGCTTCGGTCAATCCGCTTGACGAAGGCCTGATAAGAGGCGGCGGTCGTTTGGTGACCGGTCTGCGGAGACCCAAGGTCACTCGACTGGGCATTGATGTGGCCGGCTTGGTTGAAGCGGTCGGCAGGGACGTGACCCAATTCAAACCCGGCGACAGCGTGTTCGGTGCTTGTATCGGTGACCCGGACGCTTCAGCTCTCAGAGTCTGGATCCCGCAGGGGGCCTTCGCCGAGCACGCCTGTGCTCACCAGTCTGCATTGGTCATGAAGCCGGAGAACGTGTCGTTCGAGCAAGCCGCTTCTGCGCCGGTGGCGGCTCTGACCGCATTGCAGGGTCTTCGCGACAAGGGAAAAATTCAGGCGGGCCAAAAGGTCTTGATTAACGGTGCGTCGGGAGGCGTCGGCACGTTCGCGGTCCAGATCGCCAAGTTCTTCGGCGCAGAGGTCACCGGAATATGCAGCACGAGAAATGTGGATTTGGTCCGGTCCATCGGCGCAAATCACGTCATTGATTACACCCAGGAAGATTTCACCAAGGGTGGGCAGCGTTACAACCTGATTCTTGACTGCGTTGGGAACCACTCGTTGTCGGCAAGCCGGCGCGTGTTAAGTCCTGGGGGAATCTGCGTTATGGTTGGAGATCGCAACGGTCGCGGGATGCTCAGCGTCATGGGCCGTTTGATCGCGGCGATTGTGCTGTCACGTTTCGAAAGCAGGAAGATGGTCACGTTTTTGGCGAGACCGATCAACGAGGACCTGACTTTTATAAGCGAGCTTATGGTGGCCGGAAAGGTGACACCGGTCATTGACAGGCGTTACAGCTTGAGTGAGGTGGTTGAGGCCATTCGGTATCTGGGAAAAGGACACGCTCGCGGAAAAGTAGTGATCTCTTTGTAAGCCACCCGCTACAACGTGATTGAGCGCTGATTCGTGCGATTCCAGGTCATCCTAGAAGCCAGTCTTGAAACGCACCGGCTTGAAGGGAATCATCACCACGGCCTCGAGGTCAACCGCAGCGCCGTTCTTGGTGGCAGGACGAAAGTGCCAGTGGGCGAGGGCGGTGCGGGCGTACTGGTCGAGTTGGTCGTCCACCCCGCGCAGCACCCGTACGTCGCTTACTGTTCCGTCGTTGCGGATAACGGCGTAGAGCGTAACCGTGCCCTGTACGTTGCGGCGCATCAGTTCCAGCGGATAGGCGGGGTCCACTTTTCGCGTTGCCTCAGGCGCCGTCAGGTCGCCCTTGGCCTCATTCGGATTGAGCTCGGCGAAGCGAATGACCCAGCTTCCGCCCGCGGAATTCAGGTTGGGCATGTTCAGGGTCATGGCGTAAAACTTTTTGTCGCCGAAAATCCAGCGATCGACGTCGGTCGCTTTTTCCCTGGAAACTTCCGGCAGTGAATGAGGCGGAGTTGACGAAACCCGCGGCGGAGAGGCATCCGCCATCAGGCGGGAGTTCTCGGAACTCTGGGTCGTTGCAGTGCCACCCCCAGTTCCATTTCCCGGCCCGGCGACGGCCGAGCGGTTCTGGCGGTCGGGACCCGCGCCGACCATCAGGCCGGAAGGAATCCCCTCACGATTCTTGCTGCTTCCACTACCGCTGCCAGGGTTTGTACCGGCGGCAATATCAGGAGTGCCGGGCGCGCCCGCCTTGCCGGCGGGAGTCGCGGCAAATGTCCCTCGACGATTCCCGGCCGGCATCGCCATTCCGGGACCCATTGCGGTGGGATGAATTCCGAGCGCAATGATCCGCCCATTGGGACTGGAGCCGGCATTGCCCGGTACCGAAGGAGGTGGGGGCACAATGGAAGCGCCTGCGGTGCCGCCGCCGAGCCCCGCTTGTGTCCTGCCGGCAACGGCGTACTGTTCGGCCATCGGCAATTCCGGCGCGGGCGCAACCACTTGTGTGTGCCCGATGCTGATGTCTCCCAAGCGGCGCGCTGTTGCGGCGTCCACCAGGGGAGGAGGCTCGACTACCGCGGCCTGAGGGGCGCGCAGAGTGCGCGACGATTCCGCGTCAACTTCCGGAGCCGGGGCCACAGCTGTCTGCGAAAACTCTGGGGCGCGCTGCCGGTTGGCCGACATGGTTTCCGGCGCCGGCGCGACCGCGGTGACCGGCATCTCAGGCACTTTCAGGCTGGCGGCCTCCGTCATCGATGCCAGCGGCATGGCAGGCTGGGCCGGGGTTTGCGACCAGGCCACGATATTGGGCATGGGTACATCATGATTCAACTTGATGTCGGACGGGGTGACGATCGTTTGCGTGCGGTTGTCCGCCTCCGCCGGCACTGAAATGATCGGTTGCGGCGCGTGCTCCGGTTCGCCTTTCTGCGGAAGCGGTCGGTGCACGCCCCCGGTA
>DATGYF010000054.1:0-2907 GCA_035298145.1 Terriglobales bacterium
GAATCGTCGCCGGCTTTCACCTGCAGCATGATCTGAGCATCGCTGAGCGCATCGCCGGACACTGCGGCCTCGCCCTCGAAGGGCGGCGCTTGCGGTATCCCCGCCATTGCAAGCAACCCGCGATCCATGGCTACGCTGCTCACATCTGATTCAACCCCTGAAGAGGGCGAAAGTTGCGCCTCGTCCGCTCTCGTCTCCGACCCGGAAGTGCCTTCGGTACTATGGGCTGCGGTTACTTTGGCGGGTCTGGGGTCGGTTGGCATGGGACGGATCGAACGCCGCGTCAGCCGGGGAAACCGCGGGGCCCGGCCCCGGCAGTCGCGGCAGAATCAGGCTATCACGCTCTCGGGATACACGAAACTGGTTCGTTTGCTAGAATATAGCGGCAGTTCGAGTTGGGCGCTTAACTCAGCGGTAGAGTGCCATCCTCACACGGTGGAAGTCGTAGGTTCAAATCCTACAGCGCCCACCATCGCATCCCTCGGAAGCGATGGAATCACTGACCACCAGGCCGGAGCCAGCCCTACATTCCACCAATAGATAGTCAAGCTCTGTCCGGCCGGGACAGAGTAGAGCCCGGCCCCCACCCATTCTCGGTTAACTCGATCAATGTGTCGTGAGGTTGATTCAGTAACGGGAACGCTACGCCGCCGCACGCGATCGCTCGGAAAGTACTAAGCCGAGTGGGGTAACGAGCTCGAGGCGTGGCCGCATTCCGGCCATGACGGCCCCTGGAAACAGGGCCGGAGGTGCCCTCCCTGCCAAACCTCGGTCACTTGGCGTGCATCCTTTGCTGGCATAATCTGAATCCATATTCAGAACGACGGCGCCGGCCTCGGCCACCGGCACAAGCGACAAACTAGATATCAACAGGAGAGCAGTAATGCCCAGGACCCTGGTCTGCCCGTCCCGCAAGAGGGTTGTTATCTCCATAATTGCCCTCATCTTCAGCTTGATGATTCTGGCCGGCGCAGCCCCGGCGCAAACCCGCAACCGCATCACACGAAGGATCGCAGACACCGAGCCGGTGGTAGTTTCAATGCCGCACCGCTGGGCGCGTGCTGAATTTGATCAGGGCCGGGTCGAAGGCAGCCTGAATATCAGTCACGCTGCCATCGTGTTCAAGCTGGCCCCCGCCCAGCAGGCTGATCTGGAAAAATTGCTGGCGGAACAACAGGACCCGCACTCCGCAAACTATCGCCGCTGGCTGACTCCGGAGCAATACGCGGCGCGCTTCGGTATGAGCGACGGCGACCTCGCGCAAGTGACTTCGTGGCTGAAAGCGCAGGGCCTGACGGTGGACGGCTTCTCCCGCGCTCGCACCCGCGTTTTTTTCAGCGGGACCGCGGCCCAGGTGGAAAGCGTCTTCCACACTGAACTGCACCGCTACCTGGTAAACGGACAGATGAGTCTGGCCAATGCCACCGAGATTTCCGTGCCGCAGGCGATTTCCGGCATGGTGCTGGGATTTCGCGGTCTGGAAACTTTCCGCCCCCTGCCCCGGGCGCGCGTGGCCCGGCCGAACTTCACCTCGCACGTGTCGGGAAGTCACTTCGTGTCGCCCGCTGACTTCGCCACCATCTACAACCTGAAGCCCCTTTATGACAACGGACTCGATGGGACGGGAGAGACAATTGCGGTGGTGGGACAAACTCAGATTCACACCGCAGACATTGATGCCTTCCGCACCGCTGCCGGGTTGTCACCTAAGAATTTGCAGTTGGTTTCTGTGGACGGCACCAAGGGATTCAAAGCCGGGGATGAAGTCGAGGCCGATCTCGACGTGGAGTGGTCTGGCGCCGTGGCCAGGAATGCAACGATTCTCTATGTTTACACCGGCAGCAACTCCAGCCAGAACGTCTTTAACGCTCTGGAATACGCCATCGACAACAACCTGGCGCCGGTGATCACCTCCAGTTACGGCAATTGTGAAGCAAACCTGGGGTCGTTTACTGCGACCCTGCGGGCGGATGTGCAGCAGGCCAATTCCCAGGGCCAGACTGTGACGGCGGCCTCAGGCGACGCCGGCGCGGCCGATTGCGAAACTCAAACCGCCAAGTCTGCTACTCACGGCCTCGCCGTGGACTCGCCGGCCAGCGTTCCCGAAGTGACGGCCCTCGGCGGCAGCGAATTTACCGGAGACGCCACCAGCACCGTCACCGGAGGCGATGCGGCGGCCGATCCTCCGTTCTGGGGTGGCACCACCGGTGGAAACGACAATCTCAACTCCGCCCTTGTCTATATCCCTGAAATGGCCTGGAATGACACCGCCGCCTCGATCGCTACCTCCACTGGAGGCCTTTCCGCCACCGGCGGCGGAGTAAGCACGGTTTTCGGCAAGCCGGCCTGGCAGACTGCCCTGACCTTAGCCGACGGTCATCGCGATGTCCCTGACGTGTCTTTGACCGCTTCGCCAAACCATGACGGCTCGCTCATATGTTCACAGGCTGCGGTCACGTCGAGTGGATCGAGCGCCACCAGTTGTACTGCTGGTTTCAGAGACAGCCTTGGAAACCTGTCACCGGTGGGCGGCACATCGGTGGGCTCACCCGCTTTTGCCGGGATCGTCGCGATCCTCAATCAGGCGACACAATCGGGCGGTTTGGGCAACATCAATCCCACCCTTTACAGCCTGGGAGGAACGGGTGCGTTTCACGACATCACTACCGGCAACAACAAGGTCCCATGCACCACGGGTTCGACCGGCTGTCCTTCGGGTGCAAACCCGATGATCGGCTACAACGCTGCTGCCGGGTACGACCTGGTCACCGGCCTGGGCTCCGTGAATGCCAACGTCCTGGCCACTTCATGGCCCGGTTTTGTATTGACGCCAAACTTTTCCATGGGCGGTACTCCGGTAAGCATTGCTTCACCGGGACAGGGCGGGACTTCGACCGTTACCCTGAC